>NZ_BAAGVK010000012.1:0-135329 GCF_054780915.1 Hydrogenophaga aquatica
CGTCAACGCAATCAGAGAGCCGGCACCACGACTGACCGCTGGCTGAAAACGAATATTTCAGGGCCGACTACGGATTCAGTCCAGTAAAAGGATAGAAGTGGCCCCGCTTGTCTGAACAGATTTACCCCGAGAGATAAAGAGACTGCGTGCGGGTTGAAGAGGTGCAGAGTTGTCCACGGCGGCGGTGGTCGCTGTGCGACGAACCGACCGACGCGGTGGGCAACTCGGGGCGCACCGGGATTTTCATTCTAGGCAGCCACGGCCAGCTCGGGCAGCAGCGCCCAGTAGGCCTGCTCGGGCGTGCGGTCCTCGATGCGCGAATGCACACGCTCGCGGTTGTACCAGTCGATGTAGGTGTCCAGGTCTGAGCGTGCAGCGCTCACCGCCTCGTAGGCTTGCAGGTACACTTCTGATTGCCGAGGCATCAATTCACAGCGGAGTCACAATGAGTCATGCGGACTGCAGGAAGTTCAGTCGATTTGTGCGAACGCTCGCCTTGATCGGGCTGCTCGGTGCAGGAGCTGCGCACGCCGGAGTCGATTGGGTCGTTAACAACAGTGATACCGGCTTTGATCCGGTGCCGGCTGGAGGTGATATCACCTATACCGTGCGGGTGTCGAACAACGGCACCAGTGCCGCACCGCCCACCACGCTCACGTTGAGCATCCCGCCGACGACGAGTTTCGTCAGCGCCACCGGCTTAACCTGCACCGGCACGGGGCCTGTGACGTGCAGCGTTCCTGCGCTCGCGGCCGCAGGAAACCCCGGCGATGAGGCGACGGTGTCCGTCACGATTCACACCACGGCGCAAGGTACGGTGGCCTTGGGGGCATCGGTCCCGACGGCGGGCGATGACGACGGCAGTAACAACGTCGACAACGAGACGACCACGGTCAACGCCGGGGCGGATATTGCGCTCGCTCTGTCGGGGCCGGCGAGCGCGGCATCCGGCAGTACGGTGAGCTATACCTTCACCGCGACCAACAACGGACCGGACCCGGCGAGCAATGTCGTCCTTAGTTTTCCCGTGCCCACCGGGCTGGTGGGCGTGACGCCGCCCGCCGGCTGCACGCTTGCCGGCAGCACCTACAGTTGTACCATCGCCGGCCCGCTGGCCGTTGGGGCGAGCGTGACGCGCATGTTCACCGGCCAGATCGCCGCGGCTTCGGGCTCCACGCTCACACCGAGCGGCAGTGTCGGCGGCGGCACGCCGAGCGATCCGGTCGCCGGCAACAACACCGCCACTTTCAATACCACGGTCACTGCCGGCAGCGATGTGCGTATCACCAAGTCACGTGCGCCGTCCGGTTCGTTGCTGGTCGGGCAGCCGGTTACGTTCACGCTTTCCCCGTCCTATACCGGCGACTCTCCTGTTGGGCTGACGATCACCGACACGATTCCATCCAATTACAGCATTGGCACGGTCGCAAGCCCGCAAAACGGCTGGACCTGCTCGGTGTCGGGCCAGACCGTGACCTGCACCAAACCTGCCGGCAGCGGCGCGGGCGGCAATGTGCCGCTGGGCAACATTTCGATTCCGGTCACGGCGGCAAGCCCAGGCAACCCGACCAACAGCGCGAGCATTGCCAGCAGCGGCCCGAGCGACCCCAATCCCACCAATAACACCGCCACCGACGGCGGCGCCACGATCAATGCGCCCACAGTCGATCTGCGCGCCAACAAATCGGGTCCCAATCCGCCACTGGTCGTGGTCGGGAACAATTACACCTACAACATCAGCGTGACCAACGTCGGCAATGCCGGCTTCTACGGCACGCTCGTCATGACCGATCACCTGCCGGCCGGGCTTACAGTCAACAGCTACACGCTGAACGGCTGGTCGTGCACGCCGGCTGCGTCGGTGACGGGGCCGGCGACCATCACCTGCCAGCGCGCCTACACCGCATCCTCTCCGCTCGCTGCCGGTGCCACCACACCCGCTGTCACGCTGAATACCACCGCCACCGCCACCGGCAGCATCGTCAACAGCATGACGGTGAGCTCGCCCAACCCTAACATTCCAGACACCAACCCCGCCAACGACACCACGACCTACACCGTCACCGGCAGCGCGCCAGGCGACAGCGCCGATGTCCGGGTGATCAAGACCGTGACTCCGGACCCCGTATCGGCCGGCGATGTCCTAACCTACACGCTGGAAGTCGTCAACGACGGGCCGCAGGCGTCCGCCAACATCACCCTAACCGACACCTTCTCCAGTCTGATCAATAACGCCACGGGCCCGGCCAATGGCTACGTCGGCCACACCATCACCGCCAATGCGGCGAGCGGTGTAAGCTGCGCGACAGCAACCAGTGGCGCAACTGGACGGCAACTCACCTGTACCCTCGCCACGCTTCCGGTGTGTACGGCCGGTAGCAACTGCCCGCTGATCGTGGTGCAGGTGCGTCCCGGCGGCAACGGCGGCGCGCGCACCAATACCGCTACAGCGACCTCTACTAGCGTGGCGGATCCCAATCTCGCCAACAATACCGGCAGCGTGACCAGCACCGTGACGCCGCGCGCCGACGTGACCGTGACGAAAACGGCCACGCCGTCGCCCGTGGCGGCGGGGCAGAACCTCACCTATGTGGTGACGGCCAGGAATCTACCCAATGGCCTGTCGCAGGCGCAAAACGTCACGATCACCGACACCCTGCCGCATAACGTCACCTTCATCTCGGCCACCCCTTCGAGCGGAAGCTGCGCGACCGCCCCCGCACCGCTCAGCACGACAGGGCCCGGCAACGATCAGCTCGTTTGTAACCTCGGCACGATCAACAACGGCGCGCAGCAGACCGTGCTGGTGGTCGTTCGGCCCAATACGGCGACGCGCGGCTCGACACTCACCAATAGCGTGAGCGTCTCGACCACCACTGACGAGACCGACGCCACCAACAACAGCGCCAGCGTAGCGACGCCGGTGAACAACCCCACGCTCGATCTACTCATCAATAAGACCGAAAGCATCGATCCGGTCGCCGTGGGCGATAACACGGTCTACACGATCACAGTGAACAACCTGGGGCCATCGGCGGCGGAAAACGTCGTCATCACTGACACACTCCCGCCTGCGGGACTGTCTTACCAGGCGCATACCGCGCCGGCGGGGGGCAGCTGCGGCACGGTACCCGCTGTCAACAGCCTTGGTGGCACGCTCGTGTGTTCACTGCCTACTCTGGCTGCCGGCGTGTCGAGGAGCATGACGGTCACGCTGCAGGGCGTCGCCAAGGGTAGCTACACCAACACCGCCAGTGTGTCGTCCGATGAATCCACGCTGGGATTCGATAGCAACACGGCGAACAATACCGTCAGCGAAAACACCACCGTGCGCACCAAGGCGGACGTGCAGGTGGTAAGCAAGACGCCCTCGGTAAACCCGGTCAATTTGCGCGAGGACTTCAGCTTCGTCGTCAGGGTGCGCAACAACACCGGGCCAGGACTCGCCGAAGCCGACAACGTCGTCGTCTCCGACACCCTGCCGACGGGCATGGAACTCACCGGCACGCCTACGGTGAGCGTGATCGCGGGCTCGACCACTTCTGCCACCTGCACAGGCATCGCGGGCGCCACCAGCTTTACCTGCAATCTGGGCACTGTCTCTTCGGGCGGCGAAGTCAATATCGTGGTGCCGGTGCAGGTCGTCAGCGTCAGCGCCCTGCCGCAGACCTTCACGAACACCGCCAGCGTCGTCACGTCCTCGTTAGACACGGTGCCAACCAACAACAGCAATAGCGGCAGCGTCACAGTGAATTCCTCATCGCTTGCCGGCCGGGTGTTTCGCGACTTCAATAACGACGGCTCGTTCACCCCCGGGGCTGACACCGGCATCTCCGGCATCACCATGACACTTTCTGGCACCAGTTTCGACGGTGCGTCGATTACCCGCACCGTTACCACCGATGCCAGCGGCAATTACCTGTTCGGCTTCCTCCCACAGGGCACCTACACGATCACCGAAGGCGCCGTGAGCGAGGCACACCTTGTGGACGGCACCGATACCGCTGGCAGCGCGGGCGGATCAACCGCGGTCAATGACCAGATTTCGGCGATCAATCTGCCTGCCAATACTGCTGCCACCGGCTACACCTTCGCCGAAGTGCCGCAGGCGCGCATCGGCATCGCCAAGGCGATCAATGGGACGGTTTCCGTCAACGCCGACGGCACGTTCGACGCGCCTTTCCGGCTGGTCGTGCGGAACTTCAGCCTCGAAGCCCTGAACAGCATCATGGTGACCGACACCCTGGCAGGGGCCGCGCCCGCTTTCGGCGCTTATGTGGCGGGGGGTATGACGGCCGTTCTTGCCGACGGGCAATATACGATCCTCGCCGCCCCCTCCGGCACCTGCAGTGGCCTCAACGCCGGCTATGACGGCGCTACAGCGACGACCGTCGCCTCAGGTTTCAGCCTTGCCGCGGGTGCAAGCTGCCAAATCGACTTCACGCTGCGCGTCCGTCCGACCGCGCCTCTGCCGCCGGTATCCGGCGTGTGCGGCGGCCGCTACTGCAACCAGGCGGTGGTCAGCGGCGTCGGCGCCCTGTCCGGCCAGACTTCGGCGACCAATCCGCAGTTGCAGGATCTATCCGATAACGGCGCGAATCCCGACGCCAATGGCGATGGCCGCGCCAACGAAGCGGGCGAAAACGACCGCACGCCGGTGAGTCCCGTCTATGGGGCAGCCATCGGCATCGCCAAGGCGGTCAACGGCAGCGTGGCGGCCCAGCCGGATGGCAGCCTGCTGGTGCCGATCCGGTTGGTGGTGAAAAACGTAGGTAGCGAACCGGTGTCCACGGTGAGCGTGGTAGATACGCTGGAGGGCGCCGCGCCCCGTTTCGGCACCTACGTGGCTGGTGGCGCCGCAGCCAGCCTCGCCGCCGGGCAATACACGGTGCAAAGCGCGCCTGCATTCGTTGGCGCCTGTTCAGGCGGCAGCCCGGTAGCCGCCTACACCGGCGCGGCAGGCAACACCACGCTCGCGACGATTTCCGCGCTGCCACCCGGCGCATCCTGCACCCTCGATTTCAGCTTCCGTTTCAAGCCGAGTCCATCATCAACCTACGCCAACCAGGCGCAGGCCAGCGGCACGGGCGACTACACCGGCAGCCCCGTCTCCGACCTGTCGGATGACGGCTCGAATCCGGACCCCAACGGCAACGGCAACGCCTCGGAAGCGGGCGAGAACGATCCGACGCCAGTACCGGTGCCCAGGATCGGTATCGCCAAGCAGGCCGGCGGCGTGATCAACCATGGTGACGGCACTTACAGCGTGCCGTTTACGCTGCGGGTTCGCAATGCAGGACAAACCCCGCTTGCCAACGTTCAGGTGACGGACGACCTCTCGAGCTTCGGCACCTACACGACAAGTCCCGTGCCGGGGCCGGGCCAGTACACCATCTCCAGCGCGCCGGTTATCAGCGCGCAGATCAACGGCGCGGCGCTCGTTGCCAACGCAGCGTTTACCGGCAGCGGGGTCAACACCAGCCTGCTGATGGCGGGCAGCAGCAGTCTGCCGCAGTCCGGCGCTTCGGCATCTAGCGCGCAAATCGACTTTACCGTGCGCTTCTTCCCGACCACGCCGGGGCCGTTCAACAACAGCGCAGCGGCGGCGGGTTCGCCGCCCGGCGGCGGCGCGGTCAGCGATGACAGTGTCGACGGCGCGAATACCGACCCCAACGGGAACGGCGACCCCACCGACGACACATCCCCCACGGTGGTAAACCTGTCTGCCCAGGCGATCGGTGTGGCAAAGTCGGTTTCCGGCATCGTGCAGACTGGTGCCAAACGCTACCGCATTCCCTACACGCTCGTCGTCCAAAACGTGAGCAGCACGGTGACTGCGACCAACGTGCAGGTGAGCGACGATCTCAACGCCGCCTTCCCGTCCGCGCAGAGTGTTGTCGTCGTGACCCCGCCGGCGGTTTCCGCCTGCACCGGTACCGCGCTCGTGGCGAATGCCGGATTCAACGGCACCAGTAACCTTGCCCTGCTGGCGGGCAACCAGAACCTGCAACCCGGCGAAAGGTGCACGATCACCTTCACGGTCGAGGTCGATTTCGGGAGTAATCCGCTGCCTGTCCCGCCGCAGAACAATCAGGCCACGGCAACCACCCATTCGACCCCCGGCGGCACCATCATTGCCACTGACCTGTCGGACTACGGCAGCGTGCCAGACGCCAACGGCAACGGTGATGCGGGTGAGGGCGGCGAGAACGACCCCACGCCGGTGAGTTTCGCCGCAGGTGCGCTGTCAGCCATCAGCGGCAAGGTGTATCTCGACGCCAACCACAACCGTATCGACGATGATGGCCCGCCAGCCCCCTCGCGTGTGCAGGGCTTCATCGTCGAAGTGCTGAACAGCGCTGGCACGGTGGTGGGCAGTGCGATTACCGACGCCACCGGCAACTACACCATCGGCGGCCTCTTCCCTTCCACCCCAGGCAATCCGGCCACTTACTACAGCCTGCGCTTCCGCGAGCCGGTCAGCGGCGCGATCTACGGGGTGCCGCAGTCCGACGACCCCACGCCCTCGCGCAACGGTGTCATCGATAATGGCATCATCACCCAGCTGCAACTGGACCCAGGCACCACCACGATCAACCAGAACCTGCCCCTCGACCCCTCGGGCGTGGTGTACGACGCGGTGACGCGCAACCCGCTTGCCGGCGCCACGGTCACCCTGCTCCATGGCGGCGTGCCAGTGCCCAGTCACTGCCTGGTCGGCGGCGTCAACGCCCAGACCACCGGCCCCAGTGGGCAGTACCAGTTCCTTCTGGTCAATCCGGCACCGGCTGGTTGTCCGGGCAGCGGCACCTATACCCTGGTGGTGGTGCAGCCAGCCGGCTACCTGCCGCCAGACTCGACCCTCATTCCGCCGGCCCCGGGTCCCTACACGCCGACCACGGGCGGGACCGACCCGATCCAACCACAATCTGGTCCGCCAGTCGGCGTAGCCTCCACGCTGTACTACACCAGTCTCGCGCTGACTCTCACGGGAAACCCGGCCACTAGCTCGAGCAATGTGGTCAACAACCACATCCCGCTCGACCCGGTGCTGGGCGGCGCGATCGCGCTGACCAAGACGACGCCGCTGGTGAACGTAAGCGTCGGCCAGCTGGTGCCTTATACCATCACCGCGCGCAACACGCTGGCGGCGATACTGTCGAACATCGACTTGCACGATACCGTGCCGCCGGGCTTCAAGTACAAGCCCGGCAGCGCGACGATCGACGGCGTGGCGGTGGAGCCTACGGTGAATGGCCGCGTGCTGACCTGGCCTAATCTCACCTTCGCCCCCAACGCCACCCGTACGATCAAACTCCTGCTGATTGTCGGCGCAGGCGTGCAGCCGGGCGAATACGTCAACAGCGCGCACGCCACCAACAACCTGGTGGCGCCGCCCAATCCGAACGCTGTGTCGAATGTCGCCACCGCAACGGTTCGGGTGACCCCGGACCCCACCTTCGATTGCACCGACATCATCGGCAAGGTGTTCGACGACAGGAACGCCAACGGCTACCAGGACGAAGGCGAGCCCGGCATTCCCAACGTGCGGCTCGCGACCGCGCGCGGCTGGTTGGTGACGACCGATGCCGAAGGCCGCTTCCATGTCGCCTGCGCGGCGATTCCCGATGCCGACCGTGGCAGCAACTTCGTCATGAAGCTCGACGAGCGCACGCTGCCAACCGGCTACCGCCTCACCACGGAAAACCCGCGCGACGTGCGGCTCACGCGCGGCAAGCTCACCAAGCTCAACTTCGGCGCAACCATCCACAAGGTCGTGCGGGTGGACATGAGCGACGCCGCGTTCGAGCCCGGCAGTACCACGCTCAAGCCTGACTGGGCGAAGCAGCTGGCCATGCTGCCGGACAAGCTGTCTGCGCGACCGACGGTGCTGCGGCTGGCTTACAAGGTTGGAGGCGACGGCGAGACGCTGGCCCGCGAACGTCTGCGCTCCATCACTCGGCAACTCAAGGCGGCATGGAAACAGGGAACGTGCTGCCATGCGCTGGTGATCGAGGAAGAGTTCTTCTTGCCTGCTGCCAAGGCCAGCAGGGAGGCTAAATGATCATGAATACACTGCCCGTGAAACAAACCGTACTGGCCAGCATGATTGCTGCCTTGTGCGCTGCGCCCGCATCCGCTGGCGCACGTGATGCATGCCAGGACAAATCAAGCTGCACTCCACCCGAGCATCCCGGCAAGACCTGGCCTGACAGCCTCGTCTTTACCCGGACCATCGGTAAGACGCCGCCCAACGTGGAATACCGGCGGCCAGACGAGAAGGTGGTCGTGAGCGCACCGGTTCTCCCGCCTGTCACGCGCCAAGTGCCAGTGATGGCGAATCGGCCCGATGGCCCACCCGTCACGCTGCCTCAGTTCCCTTCCGGCAGCGACCTGCTGAGCGAGCCCGAGCGTGTCGCTTTGCGTGCGCTGGCGCAACGGCTGGCCGGCAAGCCGGGCTTGCGTCTGCGCATCACCGGCCACGCCGACGTGCAGCGCATGACACCGGATACCCGCGCGCGCTATCGCGACAATCGCGGGTTGTCCGTCGCGCGTGCCGAGCAGGCGGCGGCCTATCTGAAGACCCTGCCGGGCATGGCGTCGGTCCCCATGGAAACGCTGGGCATGGGCGATACGCAACCGATCGTGCACTGCGACCCCAAGCAAGCGTATTCCGGCAACGCGGCCGACATGGCTGCGTACAAGGCTTGTCTCGCGCCCAACCGGCGGGTCGAGATCGAAATCTGGTACGACCAAGTGCTTGGCGTGAAGACCGAAACCGAGCCGGTTGTCGCTCCGGCTAAAGCTGTGCCCAGGCCGTGCAAGGATCAGGATGGCTCCGACTCTGGCCTGCCGCTGCGCATTTCCATCGACGGCGAGCCGCTGACGCTGGGCGACACGCCCAATACCGCTGACACCACCCGCTGCACCGACATCGCGCTGGAGAAGGCCGATATCCAGGTGCGTTTCGATGGGCTGGAAACCACGCCGGTGCTCAATCTCACTGTCAGCCCCGATGGTGCGGCGCGCGGCGAAACCGTGCGTTTCATGCCGTACAGCAACTACGCTGCCTTCATCAAGAAGGCCGAAGTGCGCGTGTTTGCCGCTGGCGAATCGACGCAGAAAACGCCATTGGCGATCATCCCGCTCGACCCGCACCTCGATACCCCAGCCGAATGGCTAGCGCCGAAAGACCGTGATGCGGTGCAATACCTGCTACGTGTCTATGACGCAGCGGGCCGCTTCGACGAGACCGCGCCCAAGATCCTGCGCCTGCTGGATGTCCGTCGTCCGCTCGGCGACGAGGACACGACCGCGCGCGAAGACCGGATCGGCTACGGCGAGAACCACCGCAGCCTGAAAAACATCCCGGTGTCCGGCGGCGCGGTCACCGTCAATGGCGAAAAACTCGCGCCGGGCAGCATGGTCTACGTGTTCGGGCGCAGCGTGCCGGTGGATGCACATGGCAAGTTCGCGGTGCGGCAGATTCTGCCCGCGGGCAATCATTCAGTCGATATCGCCATCGAAGCGCCGAGCGGCCAGCGTGCCGAGTTCAGGCGTCATCTCGTCATCCCGCACGACGACTGGTTCTACATCGCGCTGGCAGACCTCACGCTCGGCAGAAACAACGTCAAAGGGCCGATCAAGCTCGTCACCGGCGATGACAGCAAGCGCTACGACGAGAAGGTATACATCGATGGCCGTCTAGCGTTCTATCTCAAAGGCAAGATCAAGGGCGAAACACTGCTTACCGCCAGCGCAGATACACGCGAGCAACCAATCAAGCACCTGTTCACCAATTTCAACAGCAAAGACCCGCGCTACCTGCTGCGCCGCCTCGACCCCAACGCCTACTATCCCGTCTACGGCGACGACTCGACCCTGGTCGAGGACGCGCCGACCCAAGGCAAATTCTATGTGAGATTGCAGCGCGGCGATGCGCACGTGCTTTGGGGCAGCTTCCAGACCAAGCTCACCGGCACCGACCTGGTCAATTACAACCGTGGTTTGTATGGCGCGCAGGCGCGTTACATGAGCCCCGATACGACACAGTTCGGCGAGAAGCGCACCGAAGTCGAACTGTTCGCCGCCGAGCCTGGCACACTCGCTGCGGTGGAAGAATTCCGCGGCACCGGCGGCTCGCTCTATTATCTAAGGCATCAGGACATCCTTGTCGGCTCCGAGCGGCTGCGCGTCGAAATCCGCGACAAGGATTCGGGCATCGTGCTCAAATCAACCCCCCTGGTCGCCGGGCAGGATTACGAAATCAACAGCATCCAGGGACGGGTGGTGCTGCGCACGCCGCTGGCCGCGACGGCCGACGCGGACACCCTGGTGCAATCGGGTTCGCTGACCGGTCACCCAGTCTATCTGGTCGCAAGTTATGAATACACGCCTGGGGTGACGGCGATGAGTAATCTCACCTTGGGTGGCCGTGCCAGCCAGTGGCTCAACGAGCATGTGAAGATCGGGGTGACCGGTTATAGGCAAGACGGCGCCGGCACCGAGCAGAAACTGCTGGGCGGCGATCTCACCTTGCGCTACAAGCCGGGTACCTATCTCAAACTCGAAACCGCGCGCTCAGATGGCCCTGGCACAGGTGCGCTCAGCTCGCAAAACGGCGGCTTCGATTTCGGCACCGTGGCTCAAACCAGGACCACCGGCATTGAGGCACAGGCGCATCGTGTCGAGGCGGTCGTCGATCTCAAGGAAATCGGCGGGGCGCAGCCGGGAAGCGTCAGCGTTTACTGGGTCAAGCGCGACGATGGCTACTCGGCGCCTGGCCAACTCACGAGTGAAGGCATCGTGCAAGGCGGCATGCAGCTCAAGATGCAGGCAACCGACAAACTGGAATTGCGCGCCCGTGCAGACCTCAAGGATGGCAGCGCATCGGGCACGAGCCGATCTGCGGAAATCGACGGTCGGTATGCGTTCACGCCAGAGGTTTCGCTCGGGCTGGGAGCGCGCCACGAAGACCGTGACACGGCGCTGGCAGCAGGTAGCAGTGCCGCGCTCGCCGAAACCGGCGCGCGCACCGACGTAGCCGCCAAGCTGACCTGGCAGCCGCTCGACAGGGAAGGCAAGCCGGGACGGTGGGCGGTATACGGCCTGGTGCAGGGCACGGTGCGGCACGCTGCCACCCGCAGCGAAAACGACCGCGTGGGTGTGGGCGGGCACTACCAGATCAACGATCGCGTGAAGCTCAGCGGCGAAGTCAGCGACGGCGATGGCGGGGTGGGGAGCAAGATCGGCGCGGACTATCGTCTATCAGACCGCAACAGTATTTATCTCAACTACTTGCTCGACCCTGACCGCAGCGACATCGGCTACCGCGGCCGTGTCGGCAATCTCACCGCTGGTATGAAATCACGCTACAGTGACAGCCTGTCGGTGTACGCCGAACAACGCTACCAGAGCGCAGACCATGGGCCGTCGGGGCTGATCCATGCCTTCGGCCTCGACCTTGCCGCCGACGACCGCTGGAGTTGGGGCGCGCGCCTCGAAAAAGGCACCACTTCCAATCCCGCGACCGGCGACCTCGATCGCACCGCCGTCTCGCTCTCGGCTGGCTATCGGTTCGAGAAAACCAAGTACGCGGGTGTGATCGAGTACCGCACCGAGGACGGCAATGCCACCGGCAAGCGCACGAGCTGGCTGGTGAAGAACAGTCTGGGCTACCAGACCACGCCCGATTGGCGCGTGCTCGCCAAGCTCAACTTCGCCATCAGCAACGCCGGGGCGGGCAGCACCACGGACGCGGACTTCACCGAAGTGGTGCTGGGCATGGGCTACCGTCCGGTGCTCAATGACAAGCTCAATGCCCTGTTCAAGTACACTTACCTCGCCGACCTACCCAGCCCCGGCCAGCTCAGCGCATCGGGCGGCGCCCGCACGTTCGAGCAGCGCAGCCATGTGCTGTCTGTAGACGCCATATATGACCTGGTGCCCAAGCTCTCGGTGGGCGGCAAGCTCGGCTACCGCTTCGGCAAACTGCGCGACACCAGTGTCGCCGGAAGCGGCTGGTTCAATAGCCGCGCCTGGCTCGGCATCGCGCGGCTCGACTGGCACGTTGTGCATAAGTGGGACGCCATCGGTGAATTGCGCTATCTGAGAGCTAAAGAAGCGGGCGACGCTCGGTTTGGTGCGCTCGTCGGCGTATATCGCCACATCAACGAACATGTCAAAGTGGGTGTTGGATATAACTTCACCGATTTCTCGGATGACCTGACCAACCTGGATTACCGAAGCCGGGGTTGGTTCGTCAATCTGCTCGCTAAGCTATGAACCCCATTGGCATAATCGCGTCGACTCGTAGTGCGCTCGTAGGGACGGGCACCGCGAGACGCGCTTCGTTCGATCTAGGCGGCTTCATTGACGAGGATACGTAGGGCTTCGCCAGCACCATCGAGGCTATTGTCAAGCAGGACGGCATAAGCGGTGCTCCGCCCGCGATTCTTTTGGACACAAAATTGGGGTGGCAGTAGTGTCCCAACGTTAATCGAAGAGAATCAACTGGTTGGGATTTTCCAGTCAAGTCCCAAATCCGCTGTAAATTCGTCGGCCCTGCAAAACGCCCTCAAGCCGCATAGACACTGAGTTGGTGAGGTGATGTTGCGGGGTTGGAACTCCCGAAGATGAATCGGCTCGATGGGAATTCCTGGGAGTTTGGAGACGGATTTCGATGAGCACGCCGGACTTTTTCCGCGCCCGACTGGACCAGATGATCGACCTGCGCCACCCGCTGGCGGTGCTGGCCACACGCATGCCGTGGCAGCAGATCGAAGCGAGCGTGGCGCCGCTGCTGGCGCGCAAGGACCGGCGCGGGCGCAGCATCGAAGGTGCAGACCTGTTCGGCCCCACGGTGCAGGTGGTCGGCGCAGGCGTGAGCGCGGCAGGCCGCCCGCGCCTGGCGATCCGCTTGATGGTGTCGCTGCTGTACCTGAAGCATGCCTATGGTCTGAGCGACGAGGCCGTGGTCGAGCGCTGGGCCGAGAACGTGGTGTGGCAGTTCTTCAGCGGGCAGGAGTACTACGAGCCGCGCCTGCCGTGCGATGCCACGCAGATCGGGCGCTTCAGGCGGGTGCTGGGCGAGGCCGGCGTGGAGGAGTTGCTGGCCAAGACGATCGAGGCGGCCGTGCAGATGCGGGCGGTGCGCAAGAGCGAACTGCAGCGTGTGATCGTGGACACCACGGTGCAGGAGAAGGCGGTGGCCTATCCCACCGACAGCCGGCTGCTGGAAGTGGCGCGGGCCAAGGTGGTGCAACTGGCGCAGCGCGCCGGGCTGCGGCTGAAGCAGACCTTCGAGCGCGAGGGCCGCAGCCTGCGCCGGCGTGCCGGCGGCTATGCGCACGCCAAGCAGTTCAAGCGGCTGCGCCGGGTGCTCAAGCGCCAGCGCACCGTGCTCGGGCGCGTGCTGCGCGACGTGCAGCGCCAGATGCCGCAGTTGAGCCAGGCCGCGCGGCACAAGCTGCAGCCATGGCTGCAACGCGCGCAGCGCCTGCGCGAGCAGCGCCCCAAGGACAAAGGCAAGCTGTACGCGCTGCACGCCCCGGAGGTCGAGTGCATCGGCAAGGGCAAGGCCCGCCAGCCCTACGAGTTCGGCGTGAAGGTCAGCGTGGCGGTCACCGCCAAGCAGGGGCTGATGGTCGGAGCGCGCAGCTTCACCGGCAACCCCTACGACGGTCACACACTGGCCGAGCAGCTGGAGCAGACGACGATCCTGCTGCAAGACATCGCAGCCAAGCCCAAGGTGGCGATCGTGGATCTGGGCTACCGCGGGGTGGACGCGCAGCTCGGCGAGGTCGAGTTGGTGCATCGCGGCAAGCGCAAGATGCTCACGCCGGTGCAGCGGCGCTGGCTCAAGCGGCGCCAGGCGGTGGAGCCAGCCATCGGACACCTCAAGGCCGACCACGGCATGCGCCGGTGCTGGCTCAAGGGCGCCGAGGGCGATGCGCTGAACGCGGTGCTGTGCGCCGCGGGCTACAACATCGCCTGGCTGCTGCGGGCGATCGCCCGCCGTGGCATCCGGGCGGTTTTTTTATGGCTGCGCGCCTTGGGCCGGCTGTGCGCCGTGGCGGCGAACTTGGGCGTTCCGGGTCATCGCGCCGCGCTCGTCAGCTCACTGAGCTTTGCGAAATGAGTTTTGCAGGTCCGACTAATTGTAATGGGGGCTGTCAATAGCAAGATGGCATATTGTCGCGGGGATGTATCAAAAATGTTGCATTGGCGAGGCTGCGACGGGGGGCCGTGCATGCGGGTTACCCCCAGCGGAGCCCCCAGTGGAGTGACCCATCGGGATTGCACTCCGGGTGTAGGGTTGGCATACTATGCCAATCTTTCCTGCAAGGAGATCGTCATGCCGACGCGCAATGTTGTCCTCACCGATCACCAGGCCGCGCTGGTAGAGCATTTGGTCGCCAGCGGCCGCTACCAGAACGCCAGCGAAGTGCTGCGCGAGGGCTTGCGTCTTGTCGAACAACGCGAGGCCGAGGACGCCAGCCGCCTCGAAGCGCTGCGCGCCGCCGCCAAGGCGGGCATCGCCGATATCGAGGCGGGACGCTACAAGACGTTCGATACCAAGGAATCCTTGCGCGCTCACCTGAAGGCCGTGACAGCCCAAACGCTCGCCCAAGCATGAGCGAGCCGTGGCGCGTTCGCCTGGCCGCCAGTGCCGAGGCCGATCTGCTCGACATCGCGGCGTGGACGGCGGAGCGCTTCGGTTCCCGGCAGGCTGGGTACTACGTCGACACCGTGACACAAGCCATCGAGGCCTTGCACGAGGGGCCCGACATCCTGGGGGCCAAAGCGAGGGACGACATCGCGCCCGGCATTCGCACCCTGCATGTGGCGCGGCAGGGCAGAAAGGGCCGTCACTTCGTCGTGTTCCGGGTTGCCCCGGGGCGAGTCATCGAGGTGCTGCGCCTGCTTCACGACAGTATGGATCTGTCGAGGCATTGGCCGAACGATGACGCTGAAATCCAGTGAGACCGTGAGCAGCGGGGCTACAGCGTGCTCCTGCGGGGGCGGCGTGAAACGGACAAACGCCCGAAACTTTCCGCACTGGCCCGAAGGATTGCGCAGGGGTTCGGAAAATGAGTTCGAAATCGGTGGTTGACTGCACCACCAAATTCTCTGGCACTGTCAGCCAGAACCAAAAGCCCTTAGTCATCAGTGACCAAGGGCTTTTTTGTTGCCCGGCCTGGCCCGCCACAAACGTTTGGGTTCACATTTCTGGCGGGAGTGCACTTTGGCCGCTCAAGACGCGCGGTAGGCCAGCCTGCCTCCTGCGGCTGGTAGCGGTTTGCGGGCCACGTGGCTGTTCTGCATGGCGCCGGCATCGGTCAACTTGAATACCCTGACCAACTCGGCAAGCCGCGCAGACTGGTGCTTCAGGCTATCGGCCGCCGCCGCAGACTGTTCCACCAGAGCGGCGTTCTGCTGCGTCACTTGATCCAGCTGCTGGACCGCTTCGCCGACCTGGGAGATGCCGCTGGCCTGTTCCTGGCTGGCGGCCGTGATTTCGCCGATGAGCTCCGTCACCCGATTCACCTGCTGCACGATTTCGCCGACGCTGTGGCCCGCCTGAGTCACCAGGGCTGAGCCAGCCTCCACCCGTTCGACGCTGGCTGAAATCAGCTCCTTGATTTCCTTGGCTGCCGACGAACTCCTTTGCGCGAGGGTTCGAACCTCCCCGGCCACCACCGCGAAACCCCGGCCCTGTTCCCCGGCGCGCGCAGCCTCCACCGCCGCGTTGAGCGCCAGTATGTTGGTCTGGAACGCAATGCCGTCTATTACCGCGATGATGTCGGATATTTTCTGGCTGCTGCTTGTGATCTCTTGCATGGTGGCGACCACCTGGCCAACCACTTCGCCGCCCCGTGTGGCCGCCTTGCTTGCCCCTTGGGCAATGTGGCTGGCCTGTCGTGCGGTGTCGGCGTTCTGCTTGACGGTGACCGTCAACTGCTCCATGGACGCTGCCGTTTCCTCCAGGTTGGAGGCCTGCTCCTCCGTGCGCTGAGAAAGATCGGCGTTGCCCGTGGCTATTTCCGCAGAGCCCGTGGCGATGGAGTCGCTGCTTTGCCGAACCTCCGAGACGATCTTCACGAGGCTGTCGTTCATCGTGCCAAGGGCGCGCAGCAGGTCGGCGATTTCGTCCTTGCCACTGGCGTTGATCCTTGAGCTCAGATCCCCCTCCGCCACGCGTTGGGATACCAGCACCGCCTGGGCCAAGGGCTTTGTGATCGAGCGGGTTATCAGGATGGCGAGACCGATGCCTGTCAGCCCTGCCACGATCGCTGCCACGACCATCACCGCTTCCACGGTGACTTCCAGCGCCTCCGCACTCCGGAACTCCTCTGCGGCGACATCGATCTGCATCTGCACCAATTTTTGCAAGGCTTCGGCTGCCGGGGGCGCCAGAGGCGAAATCTTGTTCCGGTACAGCTCCTGGGCCCGGGCGGCATCGCCAGCTTCCAGTGCCGCTACCGCAGGGGCCAGACCCTGTGTCTCGTAGGCTTCCCGGGCGCGGGTGAAGGCCTCGGCCAGACGCTCCTCGTCAGGCGTCATGTTTGTGGCCTTGTAGGCCTGCCAGTGTTTCGCCAGGGCTTCGATGTTTCTGCGGAATTCGGTGATCCGCCGTTGCACGGAATCCGGGTCGTTTTGCACCAACGCGTCCAGAACCAGTACCCGGTTGCGTTGCAGCAGGTAGTCGACCCTGCCCAGGTCGCCCAACGGAACGGTCCTGTCTTCGTAAATGGTTTTGCTTTCTTCAAAAAGCTTCACCGCGCCAATGAAGCCTGTGGCGGCCATGCCCACGATCAGCATCAGCAACACGCCAAAGGCCATGCCAAGACGTGGACCGATTCTGAGGCTGGTGATGAAACCCATGTTGCACTCCTTATGGGAAGCCGGTGGTTGTTGGAAGGTGGTTGCAAGCAGCGCACGGGCGTGCCATTTACCGTCTGGGGTATAGTTTATGCCAATTTGTCCTAGACAAATAGAATTTAAGAAAAATGCTGACCATCGGTATGGCTGGCAAGATGGAGCGCTCATGGAGCGTTCCGTCCCGTTGGTACACATTGGGTCTATTTGAAAGGCGGGTGCTGAGCGGTCTGCGAGGCCGGAAAGCTGCCTACAGAACGGTCATGGGTTTGTCTGGCCACGCTTGGACAAATCCATGTTGTCAGTGTTTTGGCCGCGTATGCTCTAAGCTTCGTGAACCGTGCTGGCCTTGAGCCTGAGAAGAATGGTTTCAATGAGTGTGTTCAAAGATGGTCTTCCTTCCGGTGGGAGGTTGATCGACCAGCTGCTGCAGGATGCGCTGCACGCGGTGCGCATGCATCTGGGCTTGGAAGTGGCCTTCATTTCCGAGTTCACATCGGGCCGCCGCGTCTTCCGGTACGTGGACTCCGACGAGGCTTTCCGCCCCTTCAACGTTGGTGACGCCAATCCCCTGGAAGAAAGTTATTGCCAGCGTGTGGTGGACGGCCGTTTGCCCGAACTGATGAGCGATGCAGGCTGCGACCCTGAAGCACTGAAGCTGCCAGCGACTACGCAGATGCCGGTTGGCGCGCACATCGGTGTGCCCATCAGGTTGGGCCACGAGGTGTTTGGCACACTTTGCTGCTTCAGCCGCGAACCCAAGGAGTCACTCGATCAGCGTGACCTGCTGCTTGTTCGTCTCTACGCCGACTTTGTCGGCAGAATCCTCAGCCGCACAGTCCGGGACCAGCGGCAGGCGCTGGAACGCCACGAACGTATACGCCGGGTGCTGGACGAGGCCCAGTTCCATATGGTCTACCAGCCCATCATCCACGTTGGCATGAGCAAGCTGGTGGGGCACGAAGCGCTGACGCGGTTCACAGCGCCGCCGTTGCGCCCTCCGGACCAATGGTTCAACGAAGCAGCCGAGGTTGGGCTGCAAGTGGAACTGGAGCTGGCCGTCATACGGCGGGCGCTGGCCGACTTTGACCGATTTCCTGATGGAACCTATCTGTCTTTTAATGTCTCCCCGCAGACGATACTTGATGGCTCGGTCCTCGACATGCTGGCCGGGTACCCGCTTGACCGGTTGATGCTGGAGGTCACGGAGCACGCCTCCATTGAGGACTACAGCGTCATTGCAGAAAAGCTGGCCACGCTCCGCCAGCGGGGATTGCGCCTGGCTGTGGACGATGCTGGCGCGGGTTACGCAAGTTTTCGGCATATCCTGAAGCTCAAGCCTGACGTCATCAAGCTGGATGCGAGCCTGGTGGGCGCCATAGACAAGGATGGTGGCATACGCGCGCTGGCGGCTGCGTTGATTCGATTCGCCGAGGAAACCGGCAGCAAGGTGGTGGCCGAAGGTGTGGAAACAGAGCAGGAGTTGCAAGTGTTGCGCCAACTGAACGTCAACAAGGCGCAAGGCTATCTGCTGGGCCGCCCCTGCCCCATCGAGACACTGACGACGGCAGCAGGCCGGGGAACGTAACGTTTCTGGATTTGAGATTGAACATGCGGTACGTTGATGTTGACCGGCTGGAGACCTGGTCGCCCTACAGAAAGGGCATGTGCGAGCGTTGTGTGGCGAACTGTTGCACGATGCCGGTGGAGGTTCGTATGCCGGACCTGATCCGCCTGGGGCTGGTGGATCCGTTCGAGGCCGAACATGAGCCCTTCAAGCAAATTGCACGGCGTCTGATCAAAGCCGGGCAGGTCGATCACTTCAACCACAAGAACGAGTTGTTCACGCTGGCTCGCCGGGCCAACGGCGACTGCCATTTTCTCGATGCCAAGACCCGCCGTTGCCGGGTATACGAAAACCGGCCAGACACTTGTCGCAAGCATCCCCAAGTAGGGCCACGGCCGGGCCATTGCCCTTTTGGCGAGAAGCGGCAGCTTCCCTGAACACGCTGTTTTTGATTCCACTCCCCGCATATTTCTCGTGTTTCCTCTCAAGTAACGTGTAACTGTTTGATTTGATTGGGGGTGTGAGAGTTGCCCAAGATTCTTGTGGATAACTTTGTTGAAAAGAACTGAATCTGGCTCGGCGGCCCTTGAAAATCAAGGCCTTGCTTGGGTTGCATGCAATTTGAGCAGATTGGTAATGTGTATGTAAATCAACAACTTGCAAGAATGACTCTGGGGGTTGATGCGTGACCTGAGCAATTGCACTTCGCTGCGGTGCAGTACAGAAAAATGTGCATAAACACACCGATCAGGTGCCTGCAATGCCCTGGTTTTGTGCTAGGCCTTGGCCATTTGGGGATGATGCAGGAACCGATCCTGGCGTCAATGGACCAAGCAGCATGAATCTTCGCTCCTCCAGGTGGGCCGCCGTCTTGCTGACGCTGGCATTGGTGGGCTGTAGCGTGGTGACGCTGGCCTACAACCGCATTCCCACCATCCTCTACTGGCGCTTAGACAGCATGGTGGATTTGTCGTCTGCGCAAAGCGCGTGGTTGCGGCCGGAACTGGACAACTGGCACGCGTGGCACAGACGCGCCCAGCTACCCTCGTACGCCGATGCCCTGGCCCGCTGGCGGATCGCTGCCAGCCGCGATCTGCAGCCAGCCACTGTCTGTGAAGGCTTTGGGCTGATGCGCACCTGGGTGAACGACATGGTCGTGCAAGGCCTGCCGGCGCTTACCCGGCTGGCGCGGGAGTTGACGCCCGAGCAGGTGGACCACCTGCGGCGTCACTACCAGAAGGAGGACGACACCTTCCGGCAAGACTTCATGAACGGCAATGGCAGCCCGAGCCGCAAGCGTTTGGAGCGCGCCATCGACCGGGCAGAAACGTTTTACGGCACACTCACGGCCGAGCAGCGCCTGTGGGTGCGGCAGCGCATGCAGCAATCGGCATTCAAGCCTGATGTGACCCTTGCAGAGCGGCAGCGCCGCCAGCAGGACCTGCTGGACACATTGGCCGCCGTGCAGGCAGGTTCGAACCCGCTGCCCCTGTTGCAGGCCTACTGGTTTCGGGTGAACCGCGCGCCATCGACCGGGTATGACGCCTACGCCAAAGCCGTGGTTGACGATGGATGCGCCTTCATCGCCGAACTGCACAACCGTACCACGGCGCAGCAGCGCCAGCAGGCAGCGAACAAGCTGGGCGAATTCGAGCAGATATTCCGGGCACTGGCCGCCCAGCCCTGAGCGCACATAAAAAAACCCGCTGGGCTGGCCAGCGGGTTTTTACAGGACGCGGAGGCGTCAGGCAGATCACATGCCCATGCCACCCATGCCGCCCATGTCGCCCATGCCACCGGGCATGGCAGGAGCGTCTTCCTTCGGAGCCTCGGCCACCATGCACTCGGTGGTCAGCATCAGCGAAGCCACGGAAGCGGCGTTCTGCAGAGCAGTGCGGGTCACTTTCGTCGGGTCCAGAATGCCCATCTCGATCATGTCGCCGTAGGTGTCGTTGGCAGCGTTGAAGCCAAAGTTGCCTTTGCCTTCCAGCACCTTGTTGATCACCACGGACGGCTCGCCACCGGCGTTGCCCACGATCTCGCGCAGCGGGGCTTCGATCGCCTTCAGCACCAGCTTGATGCCGGCGTCCTGGTCGGCGTTGTCACCCTTGATGGTGCCAGCGGACTGCTTGGCGCGCAGCAGGGCCACGCCACCGCCAGCCACAATGCCTTCTTCCACGGCAGCGCGGGTAGCGTGCAGCGCGTCTTCCACGCGAGCCTTCTTCTCTTTCATTTCCACTTCGGTGGCGGCACCCACCTTGATCACTGCCACGCCGCCGGCCAGCTTGGCCACGCGCTCTTGCAGCTTCTCACGGTCGTAGTCGCTGGTGGCTTCTTCGATCTGGATGCGGATCTGCTTCACGCGGGCTTCGATGTCGGCAGCGGCACCGGCGCCATCGATGATGGTGGTGTTTTCCTTGCCCACTTCCACGCGCTTGGCTTGGCCCAGGTCGGCCAGGGTCACCTTTTCCAGGGTCAGGCCCACTTCTTCAGCGATGACCTTGCCGCCCGTCAGGATGGCGATGTCTTCCAGCATGGCCTTGCGGCGGTCGCCGAAGCCAGGTGCCTTCACAGCCACAACCTTCAGGATGCCGCGGATGGTGTTGACCACCAGGGTCGCCAGGGCTTCGCCTTCCACGTCCTCGGCAATGATCAGCAGCGGACGGCCAGCCTTGGCCACGGCTTCCAGCGTGGGCAGCAGGTCGCGGATGTTGCTGATCTTCTTGTCGAACAGCAGGATGAAGGGGTTGTCCAGCAGGGCGGCCTGCTTTTCGGGGTTGTTGATGAAGTAGGGCGACAGGTAGCCGCGGTCGAACTGCATGCCTTCGACCACGTCCAGCTCGTTCTGCAGGCTCTTGCCGTCTTCAACGGTGATCACGCCTTCCTTGCCGACCTTGTCCATCGCGTTGGCGATGATTTCGCCGATGGAGGAGTCGCTGTTGGCGGAGATGGAGCCAACCTGGGCGATTTCCTTGCTGGTGGTGGTGGGCTTGGAGGCCTTCTTCAGCTCGGCGATCAGGGCTTCCACAGCCTTGTCGATGCCGCGCTTCAGGTCCATCGGGTTCATGCCGGCGGCCACGTACTTCATGCCTTCGCGCACGATGGCCTGGGCCAGCACGGTGGCGGTGGTGGTGCCGTCACCAGCGTTGTCGGAGGTCTTGGAAGCGACTTCCTTGACCATCTGGGCGCCCATGTTCTGCAGCTTGTCCTTCAGCTCGATTTCCTTGGCCACGGACACCCCGTCCTTGGTCACTGTGGGGGCGCCGAAGGAGCGCTCCAGCACCACGTTGCGGCCCTTGGGGCCCAGGGTCACTTTCACGGCGTTGGCCAGGATGTTCACACCCTCAACCATGCGGGCGCGGGCTTCGCCGCCGAACACTACGTCTTTTGCTGCCATTTTTCAGGTTCCTTATTCAATACAGAGGGAGGAGGGCTTACTTCTCAACGACCGCGAACAGGTCGTCTTCCTTCATGACCAGCAGTTCGTCGCCATCGACCTTGACGGTCTGGCCGCTGTACTTGCCGAACAGCACGCGGTCGCCCACTTTCACGCTCAGGGCCTTGGTCTCACCCTTGTCGTTCGTCTTGCCCGGGCCCACAGCCAGCACTTCACCCTGGTCGGGCTTCTCTGCGGCGTTGTCGGGGATCACGATGCCCGAAGCGGTTTTGGTTTCGTTTTCCAGACGCTTGACGATCACGCGATCGGCGAGAGGACGAAGTTTCATGAGATCTCCTGTATCAGTGAGAGAAACGTTGGTTGGACGGTTCGTGGAGGCGTAGGCGTCAAGCCTGTTAGCACTCACCTCCAGCGAGTGCTAATGATAAGGGCGGAATCGCCGGTTTTCAAGAGTTGGGGCTTGATCCCTGGCAACGTTGTCGGGCTGGCGCTTGAGCCCTAACGTCGTGCCTGAAACAACAAACCCCGCCGCGGCGGGGTTTGTGTTGAAGAAGTGACGGTCAGAAACGGTGACGGATGCCGAGCGCAATGCTCGTGCTGTCCACGCCCGCTGCGCGGGTCACGCCGCCCAGGTAGCCGTTGCCGCCAGGCGCAGCCTGCCCCTTGGTCCCGTTGTCGAAGCGGGTGATCACGGCGTTGATGTCCGTGCGCTTGGACAGCGCATAGGTGTAGGCGACACCATAAGAGCTCACGTCGCCGTCGAATGCGGTCTTGTCGTTGCGCTTGCTGTAGGCGAACGTAACGGTGCTGGCGCCGAAGGGAATACGGTAGCCGATGTTGAAGAGGTGAGCGTCGACTTTGAAGGCGTTGATGTACGCGGTTTGGACGTCTGCTGCAACGGCGGCAAGCGCCCCGTTCAAGCTCACCAGAGTTTGGGCAAGGGTGGAGAAACCACTTGGGTTATCGTCCTTGTGGATCGAGTACAAGGCGCTCAGCTTGCCGGGGCCAACGTTCACCCAGCCCCCCAAGGTGGTCGTGGTCAACGACTTCTGGCCCACTTCGTTGTTCCGGGTGTTGTGACCCAAGCCAACGGCGTAGCCGTCGCCCTTGTACATAGCCATCGCACCGACCAGCCGATTGTTGGAGCTGGAGCTGCCAGTTTCACCCATGCCGATCATCAAAGAGGCTGTTACGCCCCCCGTCTGGATGCGGTACTGAAGGGCGTTACTTACACGGATGTCAAACCCCGCAGGGATGGCGGCCAACTGCCCAGCCGCCAGGGAGGACTGGGTTTCTGTGGCGTCGAAGGTTGCAGCAACCTCATAGCCCGGGGTGTACTGGCGGCCTGCGAGAACCGCTCCTACGGGGGTGATCAGCCCCACAAATGCTTGGCGGTCAAACTGATTGTTGGTTAGGTTGACGCCAAATGTGCTGCCAAGCAACGGGTTTACGCCGTTGACAGCGGCTGTGGTGAGTCCGTTGGTTGCCAGTCCGAGTGCCGCAGGCGTTGCAATCCGGTCAGGCACCTGACTGCCGGAAGCAGGACGGTTTGAAAGGCTGCCCGTATCCACCTCAAACCGGCTTTCCAGAGTGAAGATGGTCTTGTAGCCCCCGCCCAGGTCTTCGGTGCCCTTGAGGCCCCAGCGGGAACCTTCCATGATGCCGCTGGACAACTGTGTGACCGAGCCCTGCGCCAAGCCGGAGACGCGGGTGATGCCTGCGTCCACCAAGCCGTACAGCTGTACGTTCTGGGCGTGTGCAGCAGAGCCGAAAGAAAGGAGGGCGGCCGCACTCAGCGGCAACAGGCGGAAAACAGACGAAGCCGACTTGACCAAGGGTTTCATGTGCAAAGTCTCCAGCGTGGGTGGTTGTGATGACATGCTCATCGTAACGGCAGCGGGTGAGTGAAAACGAACGCCCGTGCTTTTTTAGGCAAAAAGCCCACAGGGGTTTTCCCGGGTGAGTGTGTGCAGCTTGATCTCTTGGTGTCATTGTTGATATTTGGGTTGGGGTTCGCCCTTAAGGGTTAACACCCAAAAAATGTCTCTTTTATGAAACAGTTCTGGCGCTTTTCATGGCCCATAAGTGGAAGAGCGTAGAAAACTCTGGTGCAATAGCTGAGCACCTTCTCTTTCGCGAGATCTGCCTGGCGCAGACAGTCTGCGCTGGTCCTTGAAACTTTTAGGGAAAATTTCAGATGAAAAAGTCTCTCATTGCTCTGGCCGTTCTGGCTGTTTCCGGCGCCGCCATGGCTCAGTCCAGCGTGACCGTGTACGGTATCGCTGACATTTGGTTTGGTTCTTCCAAGGTGTCTGGCGTCAATTCCCTTGACGCTAACGGCAACTATGACGCAACCAAGGACGGCGTTCGTCGCACCGTGCTGCAGAGCGGCGGTGTGAGCGGCAGCCGCTTCGGTTTCAAAGGTACCGAAGATTTGGGCGGTGGTCTGAAGGCGAACTTCCTGTTGGAGCAGGGCTTCAGCATTGATACCGGTGCCGCAACTGCAGGCCAAGCGTTCAGCCGCCAATCTTATGTGGGGCTGTCCGGTGGCTTCGGTGAAGTCAAGCTGGGTAAAATGTGGACCGCCTACGACGACATCAGCGGCGCTACCAACAGCGCATTTGACTCCGCTCTGGCAGCAGTGAATAACGTTTTCTTCAGCAACGGCTACAGCGCTAACCCGGCAAATGGCGTGTATTACGCAACTCCCTCCTTTGGTGGTTTCAGTGGTGCAGTAAGCTACGCCTTTGGCGAAGACAAAACTGCTGCTCTGAGTTCTTCCAATACTGTGGCATTCCACGCCAAGTATGAGGATGGCCCGATCTATGCTGGTGTTGCTTACCAGCGCCAAAAGCCCCAGGGTAGCGGAGCGTCTGACAAGTTCACCCGCATCAACGGTTCTTACGACTTTGGCCCCGCCAAGCTGCTGGCTAGCTACGGCAACGTGAAGGAAGATACTGGCGAGAAGACCAATGAATACCACATTGGTGTGGACGTTCCCCTGGGCGGTGCTCTGACACTGTCTGGTGGCTACGCTACTTCCAAGACCAAGCTGGCGGGCGCCACCGACAGCAAGCGTTCCGGCTATGGTATCGCCCTGGCATACGGTCTGTCCAAGCGCACTACTGTTTACACCGGCATCCACAGCTCTAAGAGCAAAGACGCTGCTGGTGTCGAAGATGGCAAGGCAACGATCTACGCTGTCGGTCTGAAGCACACCTTCTAATTCACAGCGGGCTTTGCCCGCTTGAGCAAGAGGGTTCATCAAGCCAGTCGGTTCACCGACTGGCTTTTTTGTTGTCTACGGGCAACAAAAGTGCGTGAAACCCCGGATTGACCAAGCTGTGTCACATGAGCTTGGCGTAATGGCTCCAGCCCCTTCCTGCAAGGGGTGAGTCGGGAGGGTGAAAGCTCCCGAAGTTCTTAACTCTGGAGCCTTTTCATGAAAAAAAGCCTGATTGCATTGGCCGTGCTGGCCGCTACCGGCGCCGCCATGGCGCAGTCTTCCGTCACCGTCTACGGCCGCGTCGATGCATCCCTCGGTAACGAAAAAACCACTACCCGCAACGCCGATGGCAGCATTGCCAGCGAGTTGAGTATGGCCAAGCAGTTCAACGGCAGCGACGCTGGCCTGACCGGAAGCCGTTGGGGTTTGATGGGGACCGAAGATCTGGGTGGTGGTCTGAAGGCCATCTTCAAGCTGGAGAACCGCTTCAACGTAGACACCGGGGCTTCTGCTGACCCTTACTTCAGCGGTGACGCCTACGTTGGCTTGTCCGGCAGCTTTGGTGCTGTCAAGCTTGGCCGCACTTACAGCGTGCTGGACGATGTGCGTGCCGTGGCCGTGAGCCAAAACGTGTTTGACTCTGCCTTCACGCCCACCAGCAGCGTGTACCGTGTGAACCGCGCTGGCACGGGCACCAGTTCGTCCAACGACTACAGCAGCAAGTCTGCCAACATGATTCGTTACGAGTCCCCGGTGTTTGGCGGCTTCAGTTTCGGCTTTAACTACGCCATGGACGAAAAGGTGACGGACGCCGACATCACCAAGAACGGCATGCGCAACACCGCGTTGATGGTTCGTTACAAGCAGGGGCCGCTGGATGTGGCGCTGGGCTACGCCAAAGAGGATATGTATTCCAGCCCGGCCAGCGATGTGAACGACCGCAAGTACACCGCACTGTCTGCCTCCTATGACTTTGGCGTCGTGCGGGTGTCTGGTGGGGTCAATCGCCGCAGTGGCGATACGCAAGTGGCCAACAACGCCACCCTGACGGATGGCAAGGACAGCGAATACACCCTGGGCCTGACGGTGCCGATGGGGGCATTTGCCTTCTCGGGTGGTTACGCCAGCAGCAAGGTGAAAGAGGCTGGTGCCACCGTTGCCAAGGCCTCTGGCTTTGGCCTGGGCATGACTTACAGCCTGTCCAAGCGCACCCGTTTGTACGCAGGCTACCGCGACTACGCCACCAAAGACGCTGCAGGCGTCAAGCGTTCGGAAAACCGTCTGTACGCTGCCGGCATCCGTCATGACTTCTGATCAGGGTTTTTTGTATTGACTCTGTCATGAAACCCCGTTAAAGAGGGGTGCCGTCGCGGCGCCCCTTGTGTTGCAAAAACACAACCAAATGCCCTTGAATCTTGCCAAATGGGTGGGGGTGTGAGGGTTGCTCTGGTTTAATTCCTTCAGCTTCCCGCGACGGAAGTCAGGTCGGCAAGGTACTGCCAGCCGATCGAAGTCGTTTCAAACCTAGGAGAACCCTCAATGAAAAAGAGCCTGATCGCTCTGGCCGTTCTGGCCGCTTCCGGCGCCGCGATGGCCCAGTCTTCCGTTGAACTGTATGGCCGCCTGGACGCCAGCTTGGTGAGCACCTCCACCAAAATCAATGGCGTGAAGCAGTACCCCGCTACCAAGACCGGTATCGAGTCCAGCCAGCTGAACACCCAGTTCTGGGGTCTGCGTGGCACCGAGGATCTGGGCGGTGGTCTGAAGGCTATCTTCAAGCTGGAAAGCAACTTCAACATCGACAACGGTGCTGTGGATGCTAATGGCATGTTTGCACGTGAAGCCAACGTTGGTTTGGCGGGCGGCTTCGGTTCCGTCAAGCTGGGCCGTAACTACACCGCTTACGACTCCCTGGCTGGTGCAACCAACCACACTTGGAACTCCAACATCAACGTGTGGGGCACTGTTGCTAACACCGGTCTGGCTAACTACGCTGGTCGTGTCAACCACTCTGTGATTTACGACTCTCCGAACTTCTCGGGTTTCAGCGGCTCCTTCAGCTACGCTTTCGGTGAAGACAAGACGGCTGCTCTGTCTGCTTCGGACAACACCAGCATGCAGGTTCGCTATGCCAATGGTCCGCTGTTGGTTGGTTTTGGTTACCAAAAACAAGAAGTTCAGAACGCTGCTGACATCAAGTACAACATTCTGGGTGCTTCTTACGACTTCGGCGTTGCGAAGCTGACTGGTTCTTACCAGACCGGCAAGCAAGGTGCTACCAAAGACAAAGACTATCAACTGGGCGTGAGCATGCCCTTTGGTGCATACGCTGTGGCACTGGGCTATGCCAAGAGCAAGAGCGAAACCGCTGGCGTGAAGCTGGATGGTAGCGGCTACGCCCTGGTGGGTACCTACAACCTGTCCAAGCGCACGACCGCCTACGTGGGCTACGAGAACACCAAGGTTGAATCTGCTGGTGGTGCTACCACCACCAAGGTTTCCAACCTGGCTGTTGGCGTCCGCCACACCTTCTGATGACTGCGGTCGCAAGACCGCTTTCTTCGGACAGTGCCAAAACCGCCTGGCTTGCCAGGCGGTTTTTTTTGTACCCTTGGCAGCATGACGTATTTTGACCATTGGGGCACAGAAGTGCGGGTGCTGCACACCCACATCTCCACGGTGGTGCTGGCGAGCGACTTGGCCTACAAGTTCAAGAAGCCGGTGAAGCTGCCCTTCCTGGACTTTTCTACGCTGGAAGCCCGGCGCCATTACTGCGAGGAAGAGTTGCGGTTGAACCGCCGCACGGCACCAGATCTGTACCTGGACGTGTTGCCGGTGAGCACCCGTGCCGATGGCGCCTTGGTGCTGGGTGCAACGGCCAATGCCCCCGTGACCGATTGGGTGCTGCGCATGCGGCGCTTCCCCGCAGAGGCCGTGTGGTCGCACATGGCGGCCAACGGACAATTGAACGATGCTCGGGTGGATGCCCTGGCTGCCCACGTGGCGGCTTTTCACACGGCGCAGGAGCCGATGCCGCCCAATTGGGCACCCGCCAAAGACGTCGACGCCTGGACCGAAGACAGCCTGGATGCCATTGCGCGCCACCCGGGCCGGCCGACCTGGCTCACTCTTGAGCGACATACCAGGCTGCGGGAGCAGATAGGCCATCGCCTAGCTGGGCTGGAACCCTGGCGGCACAGACGCCAGGCACAAGGCTGGGTTCGGGAGTGCCATGGCGACCTGCACCTGGCCAACCTGGTGGAATGGCAGGGGAGGCAGGTGGCCTTCGATGCCATCGAGTTCGAGCCAGACCTGCGCTGCATCGACGTGATGAACGATGCGGCCTTCGCATTCATGGATTTGCTGGCGCACGGCTTGCCCGCATTGGCCTGGCGTTTTGTGAATGCCTATGTGGAGCACACGGGCGACTTTGACGGCCTGACGGGGTTGCACGCCTTTGCCACGTACAGGGCGCTGGTGCGGGCGAACGTGGCGCTTTTGAGCAATGCGCCGCCCGAAGTGTTTGAGCGCTACTGGCTGCTGGCCGAACACCTGGCGGCGCCGCCACGCACCCCGGCTGTGCTGGTGACGATGGGTTTGAGCGGCTCGGGGAAGTCCACACTGGCGCAGGAATTGGTGGCCCTGCTCGCCTTGCAGGGGGTGGGCGCGGTGCGGGTGCGGTCAGACGTGGAACGCAAGCGCCTGTGCGGCCTGCCCGCCACGGCCAGGCCAGGGCCGGATATCTACAACCCGGAGGCCACCCGGCAAACCTATGCCCGTTTGGCCGAGGTTGCGCGCGTGCTGGTTGCTGCCGGCCTGGTGGCGGTGGTGGATGCGGCGTTTCTGCGCCAGGCGGAGCGCGACGCCATGCGTGAACTGGCGCAGCAGGCAGGCGCGCGTTTCGTGCTGCTGGAGTGTGTGGCTTCGCAGGAACGTATGCAGGCCAGGCTCATTACCAGGCAAGCCGAAGGGCGTGACGCATCAGACGCCACGCCCCAGGTGTTGGCGCAGCAGATGGCGTTTGCAGAACCCGTTCCCCCGGACTGGGCCGCTTGGCACGTGTGCGTGACCAACGACGGAACGCTGGAAGACCTGCAGACCCAGGCGCGCGCCTGGGCGGATGCCTTCAACTCAACCCGCTGACCGGCACCGCGGCGCCATGAACGGCGCGTGCTGCGTCGGACGCAAGGAACCCGATAACGGCGGCCAGGTCGGCCGGGGCCACCCAGCGGCTGGGGTCGGCGCCGGGCATGGCAGCGCGGTTCGGTGGGGTGTCGATGATGGTCGGCAGCACACAGTTGACGTTGATGCCCTGCTCGCGCAGTTCCGCCGCCATGGATTCGGTCAGCCGGATGACGGCGCTCTTGCTGGCGCAGTAGGCGCCCATCTGGCCCAGCCCCTTCTGCGCGGACGCTGCGCCCACGTTGACGATCTTTCCGCTGCCCTGTGCCAGCATGTGCGGCACGGTGGCGCGCACGGCATTGAGCAGCGTGCGGGTGTTCAGGTTGAACATCGCGTCCCAGGTCTCGTCGTCCAGGGTGTGGACCGGGTCACCCATGGCAAAACCGCCCGCAATGTTGGCCAGCACGTCGATGCGACCAAAGTGTTGCATGGCGGCGGCCACGGCTTGTTCCGTTGCTTCGCGGCTCAGCAGGTCGGTGGGCAGCGTGAGCATGCGTTTGGCGTCCAGCTCGGGCGGGATGGCGCTTTGCAGTGCAAGCTTGCTCACGTCAACCAGCGCCAGGTTGGCGCCCTGGCTGGCAAAGTGCTGCGCCACGGCGCGACCCAGGTGGCCGGCGGCGCCAGTGATGAGGACGGTGCGGTTTGTGGTGGTCATGGTTTGCAACCTGGAAGGGTCAGCCTCGCTTCTGGCTGTGGTAGCTGCCGTCGCCGCGCGTGAGCACGGTGTCGCCGGGCAGGAGCTGGCCTGGGGGCAGGGGCGCCTGACGGGCCACTTCTTCGTACAGCGGGCCGAAGTCCACCTGGGCGAGGGCAAGCAGGTCTTCCAGCTTGTCGAGCACGAAGTAGGTTTCCTGGAAGTCGTCAATGCGGTAGAGGCTGCGCATGACGCGGGGCAGATCGAACAGCACCCGGTTGGGCGAGGGCGAGTCTAGGCTGAAGATGCTTTCGCTGTACGACGAGGCGATGCCGCCGCCGTAGATGCGCAGGCTGTTGCCCTGGCGCACCAGGCCGAACTCCACGGTGTACCAGTACACCCGGGCCAGCATGTCCAAGTGGCCCAGTTGCTGTGCGCGCAGGCCGCCTTCGCCGTAGGCCTGGATGAAGTCGGCCATGATGGGGTTCATCAGCATGGGGACGTGGCCGAACACGTCGTGGAACACGTCGGGTTCTTCCAGGTAGTCAAGCTGGTCGGCCCGGCGGATGAACTGGCCTGCCGGGAAGCGCCGGTGGGCCAGGTGGTTGAAGAAGACATCGTCGGGCACCAGGCCGGGCACGGCCACCACCTGCCAGCCGGTGTGTTTCATCAACACCTCGCTCATGCGGCGAAAGTCGGGAATGCGGTCTGCGGCGATGGGCAAGGCCTTCATGCCTGCCACGAATTCATCGCAGGCACGGCCTTCGAGCAGGCGCATCTGACGTTCGTACAGGGTTTGCCAGACGGCGTGTTCGGCCAGGGTGTAGTTGTCCCAGCCCTGATCGATGGTCCAGTCTGCGGTGGCGGGGCGTCCGGCAGCGCCAGCGGCCAGACCATGTTTGACGGGGGGAGGGAGGGTGTCGGCAAGCATGGCTGGCCTCCTTGGGGAAGGGCGCGTGGTCAGCCGCCCAGGCTGGCGGCTGCTTCGTTTACCCACTGCGCAAATTCGATGTCGCGGGCCGTCAGGCCCCCGGCGTCGTGGGTGGTGAAGGTGATGTCCACGCGGTTGTAGACGTTGAACCACTCGGGGTGGTGGTTGCGCTGCTCGGCGGCCAGGGCCACACGGGTCATGAAGCCGAAGGCAGCGTTGAAATCCTTGAACACGAACCGCCGCTCGATGGCATGGCTTTCTTCGTCAAACCGCCATTGCGGCACCAGGGCCAGCTGGGCTTGCAGGGCCTGGCCATCGAGCTTGTTCATGTGTGGGACTCCTTGTGTTTGGGGTTGTCAGGCAGGGGTTTTCTCGACCTGGATGGCGCCGCGGCGGATCTGGTCGCGTTCCAGGCTTTCGAACAGCGCCTTGAAGTTGCCTTCGCCGAAGCCTTCGTCGGCCTTGCGCTGGATGAACTCGAAGAACACCGGGCCCAGCAGCGTCTGGCTGAAGATTTGCAGCAGCAGGCGTTTTTCGCCGTTGGCGGTGGAGCCGTCAAGCAGGATGCCGCGTGCCTGCAGCTCGGCCGTGGGCTCGCCGTGGCCGGGCAGCCGCTCGTTGAGCATTTCGTAATAGATGTCGTTGGGGGCAGTCATCAGCGGAATGCCTGCCATCTGTAGGGCGTCCACGCTGGCCAGGATGTCGTCCGTCAGCAGGGCGATGTGCTGGATGCCTTCGCCATTGAACTGCATGAGGAATTCTTCGATCTGGCCGCCGTTCTTGCCTGACTCTTCGTTCAGCGGGATACGGATCAGGCCATCGGGCGCGGTCATGGCCCGGCTTGTCAGGCCGGTGTACTCGCCCTTGATGTCGAAGTAGCGGATTTCGCGGAAGTTGAAGATGCGCTCGTAGAAGCTGCCCCAGAAGGCCATGCGCCCACGGTAGACGTTGTGGGTGAGGTGGTCGATGAGTTTGAAGCCGTGGCCCACGGGGTGGCGGCTGGCGGGGTCTTCAAAGCCGGGCAGGAACTCGAAGTCGATGTCGTAGATGCTCTTGCCGTCTTCGTAACGGTCGATGAGGTACAGCGGCGCGCCGCCAATGCCCTTGATGGCGGGCAGGCGCAACTCCATGGGGCCGGTGGGAATTTCGATGGGCTGGGCGCCCAGTTCCAGGGCACGGGCGTAGGCCTTGTGCGAGTCTTTCACGCGGAAGGCCAGGCCGCAGGCGCTGGGGCCGTGCTCGGCGGCGAAGTAGCCCGCCAGGCTCTTCGGCTCGCGGTTGACGATGAAGTTGATGCCGCCCTGGCGGTAGAGCACCACGTCCTTGGAGCGGTGCTTGGCCACCAGGGTGAAGCCCATTTTCTCGAACAGAGGTTCGAGCACGTTGGGGGCAGGGGAGGCGAATTCGACGAACTCGAAACCGCACAGGCCCATGGGGTTGTCAAACAGGTCGGCCATGGTGGTGCTCCTTGAAACGATTGAAGCCGAAACTTTATGCCACCATCGGCGCAATGGGTTTGCATAAAGCCACCAGGGAAACCACTATTTGTGCAATCATTCCTCTTTTATTTCGCCAAAGGGGATGATTGATTGCATGACTTTGAGTTGGATCAAATAGACCGGCGCATTCTGGCCCACTTGCAGGCGCATGGCCGGGTGTCGAACCTGGAGCTGGCCGAGGCGGTGCACCTGTCGCCTGCGCAATGCAACCGGCGTCACCGGCGGCTGGAGGAGCGTGGCTATGTGCGCCGCTACGAAGCCCGGCTGGATGCTGCGAAGGTAGGGCTGGGGGTGCTCGCCTTTGTGCACGTGACCATGGAGCGTGGGCACATACGCGAGGTGGTGAAGTTCCGTGACGTGGTCAGCGGGTTGACGCAGGTGCAGGAGTGCTACGCCGTGACCGGCGACTTCGACTACGTGCTGAAGGTGGTGGCGCGCGACCTGAAGGCGCTGTCGGACTTTTTGTTGGGCACGCTGGCGCAGTTGCCAGGGGTCAACGGCGTGCGGTCGAGTGTGTGCCTGGACGAGGTGAAATGCACCAGCGCGCTGCCGCTGGACGCGTGAACGTCAGCGTTTGCGCAGGCCCAGCCACATGACGGTGCCCACCACCATCAGGCCGCCCGCCACCTGAATGGGGGCAATGGTCTGGCCCAGAAGGGCCCAGGCCAGTACCAGGGCGAAGATGGGCTCGATGTTCATGATGGCCGAATTGCCCACCACACCCAGGCGCGGCAGTACCGTGAACATGATGGTGAAGGCAGTGCCGTAGAGGAAGGTCAGGCCCATGAGGCCCCACCAGCCCGCTGCAGCGTTGGGCAGATGCAGCCCGCCTTGTGCGAACGTGCCTGCCAGCGCCAGCACGCCCACGATCCCCATGGTGCTGAAGGTGCGCAGGCGCCCGTCGAGGTCGCCCGCTTCGTGCTGGGTGAGGACCAGGGCCAGGCCGAAGGTGGCTGCGGCCGCCATGGCAAACGCAACCCCCGTGCCGATCTGGCTCCAGTGGCCGGTGGTGCCCAGGCCGGACGATGCGCCCGACACATCCAGCGCCAAGGCCAGGCCGAGCAGCATGATGGGCATCGCCCTGACCACGCGCGGCTCGGGCCGGTGCCGGTAGACCACGCGTGCCCACAGTGCTGTCCACAGCGGGTAGGTGTTGAACGCCAGCAAGGCCAGCGCCACGGGCAGCCTGGCCACGGAGGAATACAGGCACAGGCTCTGCACGGCCACCAGCGCGCCAATGGCGGGCAGGGCCTTGCGGTGGCGTGCCGTCAAGCGAACGGGAACCTGGTAGAACAGAAGCAGCCCGCCCACCACCAGCGCCGTGACCCCGCTGCGGAAGGTCACGGCGGTGGCCACGTCCACGCCGTGGTCGAAGGCAATGCGTGCTGCCACATGGTTCGCCCCCATCATGAAGGCGATCAGCAGCAGCGTGGCAAAAGCCGCGCCGGACAGGTGTCCGGCGGCGGGCAGGGTGCGGGCAGTCATGCCCGGATTGTGATGTATGCCAAGGCTGCGGTCAGCGGCTGTACTTGGCGATCAGCGCGCGGGCCTCGGCGGCCAGCTTCTTGCCGTCGATGCCTTTCTTGGCCACTTCAGCCACCCAGTCGCTTTCCACCGTGCTCGCCGTGCGCAGCCAGCGCTGGGTCTCGGCAATGTCCAGCGCAACGATGTTGTTGCCAGCCTTGACGGCGATCTCGCGCCCGGCCTTGTCGCCCTCGTCCATGGCTCGGCCGAACAGCGCAGCGGTCTCGATGCCGGAGTTGTCGTCGATGATCTTCTTGAGGTCGGCGGGCAGCTTCTCGTAGGAACCTTTGTTCATGCTGAAGGCGAAGGTCTGGGTGTACAGCCCCTTGTCGCCAGCGAACGTGGTGTGGTTGCGCACCAGTTCATGCACTTTCAGCGACGGTGCGACTTCCCATGGAATCGTGGTGCCGTCGATGACGCCCTTGGACAGGGCTTCGGTCACGGCGGGCACGGGCATGCCAACGGGCGAGGCGCCGAGCTTGGTGAGCATGTTGTTGATGATGCGCGAACCGCCGCGCACCTTCATGCCGCGCAGGGTCTCCAGGCCGGTCACGGGCTGCTTGGTGTGGAACAGGCCAGGGCCATGGGTGTGCACGGCAATCAGCTTGACGTCCTTGAACTCGTCGGCAGCGTACTTTTCCACGTATTCCTGGATGGCCTTGGAGGAACTCTCGGCGTTGCCGCTCATGAAGGGCAGCTCAAACACTTCGGTCTTGGGGAAGCGGCCAGGCGTGTAGCCCAGCACGGTCCAGGTCAGGTCAACCACGCCGTCCTTGGCCTGGTCGAACAGTGTGGCGGGAGAACCGCCGCCGAGTTGCATGGCATGAAACAGCTGAACCTTGATCCTGCCGCCCGATTCCTTCTCGACCTTCTGGGCCCAGGGCACCAGCGCGCGGGCGGGGATGGTCGCCTGCGCGGGCAGCATCTGGTGCAGGCGCAAGGTGACTTGCTGGGCCGCAGCCTGACCCGACAGGGTGGCCATGGCGGCAGCGGCCAACATGGCAAGGGTGGTGCGGCGTTTCAGAAATTTCATCGTTGTCTCCTTATAAGTGATGAGTTGCCGTAGCAGCGTGAATAGTCGTGCCAGTTTGCTCAAAGGTCAAGCACAAGACGCGGGCTCTTGCTGCGCGAGCAGCAGGGCAGGAACTGGTCGTTGGCGGCGTGCTCGTCCGGGGTGAGGTAGTGGTCCCGGTGGTCGGGCGTGCCGCTGATCACCCTTGTGAGGCAGGTGCCGCACACGCCCTGTTCGCAGGACATGGGGATGTCGATGCCTGCGTCCAGCAGCGCCTGCAAAGGTGTCTTGTCTGCTGCCACGGGTATGACGCGGCCCGAGCCCGCCAGTTCCAGTTCGAAACTGCCATCGTCGGCTTGCTTCGAGGGGGCCGCGCCGAAGAACTCGTAGTGCAGACGGGATTCGTCCCAGGCGGCGTCGCGCGCCGTCTTGAGCACGGCGTCCATGAAGCCCTGCGGCCCGCACACGTACAGGTGCGTGCCAGCGGGCGCCTGCCGGAGCAGCGCGGCAATGTCCAGACGCTGCTCTGGCGGGCCGTCGTCGAAATGGAAGTGTGCGCGGCTGGCGTAGGGCGAGTTGCTGATGCGCTCAATGAACGCCATGCGGTCGCGGGAGCGTGTGGCGTAGTGCAGCTCGAAGCTGGCGCCCTGGGCGGCCAGAGTCTCTGACATTGCCAGCAGTGGCGTGACGCCAATGCCGCCCGCGAGCAGCAGGTGGTGCGGCGCGCTTTCGGCCAGCGGGAAGTGGTTGCGTGGCGCGCTGATCTGCAACTCGGTGCCTTCGTGCACCAATTCATGCACGGCTTGCGAACCACCGCGCGAGGCTGCGTCGCGCAGCACGGCGATGACATAGCGGCCTGCTTCGCTGGGCGCGTTGCACAGCGAGTATTGGCGCACCAGCCCGTTGCCGGGCAGGTGCACGTCAATGTGTGCACCGGCCGTGAAGGCGGGCAGATGCCCCTCCACGGGTTCCAGTACCAGGCTGCAAATGTCCTGCGCTTCCACGTGCTTGCGTATCACGCGCACGTGCAGGGGCGTTGCGGGTTGGCTCATGTCAGACCTGCGGTGCCTGCTCGGTGGAGATCAGCCTGTCAATGACGCGGCGTGCCTGCACACCGCCTGCGTCGATGTTGAGCTTGAGCAGCTTGCGTTCCGGGAACGCGCTCAGGTTGGCCTGCTGGCGCTCCAGCATTTCAAGATCCTCGCCGAAGATCTTGCCCTGGCCCTCGCGGATCTGGTCGGTCAGTGCGGTGTCTTGTGGGTTGAACTTGCGCGCCATGCCCCAGTGGTACCACATGGAGGTGTCTGTCTCGGGGGTGATGAAGTCAACCACCACGCTGTAGACCTTGTGTTCGGCCGGGGCGTCGTAGCCTCCGTGGCCAGCGTGCGCCACACCCACTTCAATCATCACGTGGCTGGGCGGGGTGAAGCGGCAGATTTGCCAGCGGTCCACCGGCACGTCGTCGGCCAGACCTTTGGCGCGCAGAGCAGCGCGCCAGAACGGCGGCGCGGGAATGTTTTCCATGAAGCGGCTGGTCACCACCTCGTCGCCGTTGACCACCGTCTTGCACGGGGTTTCGTCGATCTCGGGCTGGCCGATGCTGGTGGAGTGCACGTAGGTTTCGTGCGTCAGGTCCATCAGGTTGTCGATCATCAGACGGTAGTCGGCCTTGACGTGGTACAGGCCGCCGCCGTAGGCCCATTCCGGGTTGTCGTACCACTCCATGTGCGGGATCAAGGCGGGGTCGGCGCGTTCGGCATCGCCCGTCCACACCCAGATGAAGCCGTAGCGTTCCTGCACCGGGTAGCTCTTGATGGCGGGGAAACCCTGCACGCGCTGGCCGGGCATGGCGATGGTCTTGCCGTCGCGGCCCATTTCCAGGCCGTGGTAGCCGCACACCAGCTTGCCTTTGCACACGTAGCCCAGCGACAGCGGTGCGCCGCGGTGCGGGCAGAAATCCTCCACCGCTGCGACCTGGCCGTTGTCATCGCGGTAGAACACGATGCTTTCGTTGCAGATCTTGCGGCCCAGGGGCTTGGCGTCAATGTCGTGCGCGGCGCAGGCCACGTACCAGGTGTTTTTTGGGAACATGTGCGGTCTCCTTCATTCAGTATGCTGAATGTCATTCATTGTACTGAATGACGTGCCAAGAAAAAAGGCATCACGCCTCGGGGTTTTCCCGGGGCGTGCTCTCGTTCTGGCCTGCCAGGCGGACGAACTTGCGCAGCAGCCGCAGGAATTCCACCTGCTCCTGGGGGGTGAGTGGTTGCAGCAGCTGGCGGTACATGTCGTTCACGTGCGGCAGCATGTTGTCCAGCACCGCCTGGCCTTCCGGGGTGAGTGTGAGGCTGCGCTGGCGCCTTGGCAACAGCTCGCGCGCGATCCAGCCCTTGCTTTCCAGGCGGGTGGCAATGTCGGCGGTGGTGGAGGTGTCCAGCGCAACGCGCTGGGCCAGCGTGACCTGGTCGATGCCTGGGTTGTCCTGCAGCGCGCGCAGAATGGCGTATTGCACTGGGGTGACGTGCCTGCCGTGGGTCTCGTGGAAGGTGGAGACGGCGATCTGGTGCGCGCGGCGCATCAGGTGTCCTGGCTCGGCGTGCAACTCCAGTGTGTCGTCCGGGATGGGGCTGGCTGCTACGTCGGCATGAGGTGCAGGGGCCTTGGGGGCGGGGGGAGGTGTGGACGCTGCGCGGCGGGCGGCTGGCATGGCGGGCAATGGTTGGACGGAGACGTGCGGACTATAAGGCAACGGCCAGCCAGCAAAAAAGCACTTGGGTGTTCTGGACGGACTGTTGAGAATATAATGAAGCCTTATATAAGGCCGATGCGGGCCTTCAGCGGCATCCCGCATCCCCAACATCCTTTACACACCCAAGAAGTCATCAGGATGGCAATTAATACCCGGGGTTTTTTTTACATCCAGCAAGTAGAACAGTTGGTGCACCAGTGTCTGGAAGAGGTGCTGCAGCCGCATGGCATGACTGCGGGGCAGTATCTGGTAATGAGCCTGGTCGCACACCATGAACCCCTTTCGTCGGCAGAGTTGTCTCGGCTGGCTCGCAAGACAGCGCAGTCCATGGGGGAGTTCGTCAAAACCCTGGAATACAAGGGCTGGCTGGAGCGGCGGGACGATCCGGGCAACCGCCGCGTTTTGTTGATTTCGACGACCGAACTGGGCCGCACGGTACTGATGCGGTGCGAGGCGGCCGTTGACGAAGCTGAGCGGAATTTTTTCAGCTGTTTGCAACCAGAGGAACTGGCTACCTTGCGGCATGCGTTGAGCCGCCTGCGCAACGCGGCACACCTGCGGCAACAGCAGGAAGCGTGATAGGGCCGTCAGGCTGTGGCCCTCATCATGGGGGCTACAGGTCGAGAACCAGTTCTTCGGATTGACTGCGTGAACAACAGATCAGCATGGTTCGGTTCTGAGACTTGACGGAGTCGGACAGCAAGTTGTCGCGGTGTTCCGGAATTCCAGACAGGACCGCCGTTTCGCAAAGCCCGCAAGAGCCTTGCATGCAGCCATACTGTGCATTGACACCCGCTTCCAGGGCGATATCCAGAATGGAACGTTCTGGAGGAACGTCCAAGCACATGCCTGACTGTTTCAGAATCACCTTGAACTGTCCGGCAGGGGCGGTGTTCGGGGCTGCACTGAACCGTTCCAGATGTACCTGCTCCGAGGGCCACTTGGCGGTAGCCGACTCAAACGCGGCGAGCATGGGTTGCGGGCCGCAGCAGTACAGATGGGCGTTGTTGTCGGCGCGGGCCAGAAGCGACTCGATGTCTGCCGGGCGATTTCCATGCTCATCGTCGAAGTGAGTCAACAAAGATCCCACTCTGGATTGGCGGGCCAATGCTTCGATGTCTTCCAGGTAGGCAGCGTGTTCTCTGGAGCGAGCCGCATAGCATAGAGTCCAAGGCCTCTGCAAGGCTTCGAGCCGTTGTGCCATCGACCAGATGGGGGTGATGCCGATGCCTCCTGCAATGAGGACCGTGGATGCGGCAGCTTCGTTCAGGGGAAACAAGTTGCGTGGGAGGGATGCGTTGACTTCATCGCCGACGCGCAATTTTTCGTGAACGAAACGCGAGCCGCCACGGCTTCTCGGGTCCTTTGCCACTCCGATTTCGTAGCGGTGGGGTGCGCCCCCATACCCAACGATGGAGTAGCTTCTTGAAAGCCCTGGCGCAATCTTTATATCCAGGTGTGCGCCAGGCGTGAACTCTGGCAGCGGGTGGTGGTCCAGGGATTCCAGCACCAGCGTCAAGATGTCCTGCGTTTGGCGCATCATGCTGTGAACGCGAAGGCGCAAGGCGGGGGTGTCAGCCATCGTACTCATAGGAATTTCGAGGTTCTTGTTTGCTGCTTTCGATCGTTGGTGCATTCAGATTTCGGCATCGCTCAAAGCCATGAGGCTGGCGTTGCCGCATTCGATGCGTGAGCAAAGACCGTCGATCAGGGGAAGCTGGCGCTCCATCCAGACCCCACCCAGGGTGAGTTTGAGCGCTTGGAGTTCTGGAGAGCGTGCCACCTGGCACACGTCACTGTGTATCGCCGCAGCAATTTCCAGCCAGTTCCAGCCGACGTAGAGGATGCCCAGGGCGGTAAGAAGATCGTACGCGCCACCGGCCAATGCATGCGGCTGCTCAGTCCTGTAGCTGTCCAGCGCATGCAGCGCCCGCTTGATACGAGCGTGCGCTGCTGCCATCGGTTTTACGAACGCGGCAAGGTTTGGCTGGGTCTGGTGCGTGTCAATGGATTGGGCAATGGTGTCGAGGAAGGTGTTCTGTGCTCTGCCTGCGTTTGCGGTCAGCTTGCGTTGCACCAGGTCCATGGCCTGTACGCCATTGGAGCCTTCGTACAGCTGAGCGATGCGGGCGTTGCGGACGTACTGCTCAATGCCGTAATCCTTGATATAGCCGTGCCCCCCCAGAACTTGCTGGCAGGCCACCGTCGCGTCAAAGCCGCGATCTGTGAAAAAGGCTTTCATGACCGGCGTGAGCACTTCAAGCAGATCTGCGGCGCGTTGCCTTTCGGCCGGGTTGGGCGAGTGCTCGGCCACTGACTGCCACAAGGCGGCGCGCATTGCGCCAGCGCGTGCACCCTCGGCAAACGACCGCGATTCAAGCAACAAGCGCCGCACGTCAGCATGGGCGATGATGGGGTCCGCAATGCTGCCCGGATGTCGCGGCGTGTCGCCGGCACGCCCAGAAAACCGTTCACGTGCATAGTCTGCAGCGTTCTGCCGCGCGATTTCCGCATAGCCTACGCCAGACATGGCTGTGCTCACGCGGGCGTAGTTCATCAAAAGGAACATTGGCGCCATATTTGCCGAAGAGCCGCTGCGGCGTTCATCGGAAATGCGCCACGCGACGGCATCCTCGAAATCCAGTGCGCAAGTAGCGCTGCCTTCAATGCCCATCTTGTGTTCGATCGACCGGGCTGTGACGCCATTAGCGCCACCGAGGGCACCGGTTTGCGGATCGATCATCCGCTTGGAAACCATGAATACGCAAACCGATGACAGTCCGGAAGGGATGCGGCCATCCTCATCCGGTACTTTCGCCAAGACGATGTGGATGATGTTGTCGGTCAGGTCGTGGTCGCCGCCGGATATGAAGATCTTGCGGCCGGTGACGCGCCAGGTTCCGTCGGGGTGCGGTGTGGCGCGGGTGGTCAACTGGCGCAGGTCGGTGCCGGCCTGCGGTTCGGTCATGCACATTGTTGCCGTCCAATCGCCTGCCGAGACCTTGGGTACTACATGCTTGCGTATCCATTCCGGCGCCAGCTTGGACAGCATGCTGGCCGTGGGGGCGCAGAAGCTGCTGTACATGGAGAAGGAGTGCCCTGTGGCGGCGCGAAGCTCGCTGACAGGCACAGCCATCACTGGTGGCAGGCCCGCACCTCCGAGAGCCTCGGGCAGGCTAAGACGGTGCCATCCAGCCTCGCGGTAGGCTTGCCACGCCTGCACAAAACCTGCAGGGGTGCGAACGTGGCCGTCGTTGATGTGAGCACCTTCAGCGTCGCCTTTGAGATTCAGAGGGTGCAGCACTTCCTGGTGGAACGTGGCTGCAGCCTCCAGTATTTGGCCGGTGAATTCAGGAGTCAGATCCGCGAAGCCTGGCAGGTCGGCATGGTCTTGGACGCGCAGCACATCGTGCAGCAGAAATTGCCAATCGGCAACGGGCGCAGTGTAGTTAGGCATCTTGGAATATCAGTGGTTGTCAATAGCCAGCCGGCCACCCGAGTTCGCGAGCTGGACGAGAAGTTCCGCAGGGGCGAAAGCGTCCCCGTGGCGAGATTGAAGTGCATTCAGTCTGGCGACAATTTCGGCTGCGCCAAGTTGGTCCGCGTAGTACATGGGGCCGCCCTTCCAGTCCGGCCATCCGTAACCGAGTTGCCAAACCAAGTCGATGTCGCTGGCGCGTTCGACAATCTGGTCGCTGATCAGTTTGGCGCCCTCGTTGATCATCGGCAGGATCAGGCGGTCGTGCAGTTCTTCGTCGCCGATGTGGCGTCGTTCAATACCTTCCTGTCTTGATGCTTCTTCAATCAGCGCCGTAACCTCAGGGTCGATCAGAGGGCGTCGCTTGCCCGGTTCATAGCGGTAAAAGCCCCGGCCTGCGCTGACGCCCAGCCGACCACGTTCGTACAGCTGCTCGATCAACCAGTCACGTTCGCCTTTGCGTTGTCTGGAGCGGTGCATCAGAGCGATGCCGCCTGCCATGTCTTGGAGTTCAAAGGTGCCCATTGGCAGGCCGAATTCACGCAGGAATCTGTCAATGTCATGGGGAAACGCGCCTTCCAGCAGCAACCGGCTGGCCTGTCGTTCGCGCACGATCATCAGACGGTTGCCGACGAATCCGTCACAGATGCCGACCACGATGCCCGTCTTGCCAATCCGGTGTGCGATGACCTGTGCCGCCTGTAGCGTTCGTGCACTGGTCAGCGGGGTGCGCACAATCTCGACCAGGCGCATCACGTTCGCGGGGTTGAAGAAATGGAGGCCTACCACTGCTGACGGGCGCTGCGTGGCCTGAGCGATGGCGGCAACATCCAGCGTGGATGTGTTAGTGGACAGGATGGCGTCGGGATGCGCGTGGCTGTCGAGCTGCGCGAACAGTCGGCATTTCAAGTCCAAGTCCTCCCAGACCGCCTCTACCACCAGACCTGCGTCGGAGATGGAAGACAGTTCGGTGGATGTGGTGAGGCACTTGAGTCGTTCTTTGAGGGTGTCTTCGTCGATCCGGCCTTTGGCCAGCTCCTGGTCGAGCGCTTGCCCGATGCGCAGCTGTGCGCGGTCGATAGCATCTTGCGCCTGATCCACCAATTGCACCTTGAGCCCGGCCTGAAGAAATGCCAGGCTGATGCCAACGCCCATGTTTCCAGAGCCGATCACGGCCACCTTCTCGAGGCGGTCAACCCGGGGGGAAGTTCCCGCTTGCAGCGCTTGTCTGGCGCGCGCGCTGTACGCTCGCGCCTCTTCGGCTCGGACGGTGGTGAAGGCAGGTACGGGAGGACCATCTTGGGTGGGCTGCAGGCGCAGCGTCACGGACTCGCCTATTTCCATGGCGTGAACGTCGGCGTCAACCACGACACTGTGCAGGCGAAGCCCTTCTTCCAGTTCTACGATGACTGGCGACGTAGGGCGCCGGCTGCGTTCGACGATTGAATACGAATAGACGCGCCCCTTGCCCGTGAGTGGGTGCCATTGCGTTGTCTGGTGACCGCAGTGAGGACAATGCGGGCGCGGATAGAAGTGCAGCTTGTTGCAGGATGGACAGTGTTTGCCCAGGAGGCGGCCGGCGTGCGTCGCTTCCCAAAACGGCTCATCACCCGGGAAGATAACGGGGGCAGGAAGGGTGTTGCGGGAGGCTGCCATGGTTTATTCCGCTTGAAGAATGAGAGTGCCGGCTGCATGTGAGCCAGCGAGGTTTCCACCTGTGCCGTGGGCGAGTACGAATTCGTGGTTGGGGACTTGCACCGCCGGGTGGGCTTCGCCGCGGCACTGCCGAACGGCTTCGAGGATCTTGGTCATGCCGCCCTTGTTGCCGGGGTGGTTGTTACACAGTCCCCCGCCATCGGTGTTGAAGGGCAGCCGTCCTTGGCCGGATATCAGGTTCCCATCGGCCACGAAGCGGCCGCCTTGTCCCTTGCCGCAAAACCCCAGGTCTTCCAGTTGCATGATGACGGTGATGGTGAAGCTGTCGTAGAGTGAAACGTAGGAAATGTCTTGGGGCTTGATGCCTGCTTCCGCAAAAGCTTTGGCGCCTGAGTGGATGCCGGCAGACCAGGTCAAATCGATTTGTCCGGCGTTCTGGTGTTTCACGGCTTCGCCTGCCCCGATGACCTTGACCGCGGGGCGCTTGAGTTGTTTGGCCAACTCGGGCCTGACCAGTACAACGGCGCCACCCCCGTCCGTCATGACGCAACAGTCCAGTCGCCTCAGGGGAGCCGCGACGGTTGGCGACGCCATCACGTCGTCTACTGTCACAACCGTGCGATGGACGGCGTTGGGGTTGTGCTGTGCATGGTGAGATGCCGCAACCCGCACCCAGGCGAGCTGTTCGGGGGTCGTGCCGAACTCATGCATGTGGCGTCGAGCGACCATCGCGTAGCCGTACATGGGGGCAGGTGGAACGGCCGCTTGAAATGGGAGGTTGGGCATGGTGCCGCGGTCCACTCCAGCCAGTGCGGTGCCTGCTGCAGCTGCGAGGGGGCGGTCAGCCATGGTGATCAGGGCCACGTTGCAGTGACCTGCCGCAATGGCTTGGGCCGCATGGCTGACATGCAACAGATAGGCGGACCCGCCAGACTCGGTGGTGTCTATGTGTCTAAGGTTTTTCAGGCCGATGTACTCGGCCATGGTCAGGCCGCCTAGGCCGGGCGCATCAGCGCCGCAGAAATAACCGTCCACATCGTCCAGCGTGAGCCCGGCGTCTGCCAGTGCCCCCAGTGCTACGTCGGCGTGGAGTTGCGCGGTGGATATACCGTCTGCGCGTCGGGTAGGGTGTTCGTAGATGCCGGCGATGTAGGCCTTGCCGTGAATGCTCATGGTGGGTGGCGCTTTGGTGGAAAAAGATGACGGCAGAACAAGAATGCGCCGCTTTATGACGCATCATATAAAGTAACCTTAGATTATGGATTAAGGGAAATCCCTATGCGTTTTCCTGAGAAGATGATGTAAGGTTACATTATTGTTTGAGTACGAGATGACCTCTGTCCACATGAACCCAAGCCTTGCCTCTGTTATGACCGCTCCTTTCCTTCCGCTGCCCTTTCTGGAGCGCGATGTGGAGGTGGTGGAGCGTGCTGATGGGGTGGTGATGCTGAGCAGCAGGGTGCCTTTGGGTGAGGTGCAGCCCCATCTTCCGGCGGTGCTGCGCCGACACAGCCTGCAGCGCCCGCAAAGTGCGTGGCTGATGCAGCGCCAGGAGGGTATAGCTGGTTGGCGCAGCCTGACGTATGGTGAAGCACGCGCCCAGGTGGATGCGGTGACACAGTGGCTGCTTGAGGCGGGGGCGCCAGACCGCAATGTGATGGTTCTGAGTGGAAATTCCCTGGAGCATGCCGTCTTTGAGATAGCGGCTATGCAAGCGCGCATGCCGTATGTCCCGGTCACGCCCGCCTATTCTTTGTTGAGTGACGACCACGCCAAGCTGCGTGCCATGGTGGCGTTGATCCGTCCAGCCATCATTTTTGTTCAGGAGGCTCAAGCCTTCGAGCGGGCGTTGCAGGCAGTGGTCGCCCCGGAGACCAAGGTGGTGTATGTCGGTAAGCCTGTCGACAACCTGGCTGCGACACCCTGGGCCGAGGTCGTCAAGACTCCCGTGACTTCCGCGGTGGATGCGTCGGTGGATGCCATTCGGCCCGAGACAGTAGGCAAGTATCTGTTTACGTCGGGCTCCACAGGTGTTCCCAAAGCCGTGCCCATCACGCAGCACATGCTCTGCTCGACCATGGCCATGCATGCGCAGACAGTCAGGCGCACCCCAGACATGCCTGAGGCGGTATTGTTGGAGTGGCTGCCTTGGAGCCACGTGGCAGGGGGAACGGCGATCTTCAACAGTGTGCTGGAGGAGGGGGGCACTTTGTATCTGGATGATGGGCGTCCGGTACCTGGTGACTTTGACCGTACCTTGCGCAACTTGCGTGAGATCTCTCCTACCCGCTTCAGCAGCGTGCCCGCAGGCTACGCCATGCTGGTTGATGCGCTGGAAAACGACGAAGCAATGGCGCAAAACTTCTTCCGCCAAATGCGTCGACTGACGTCGTCAGGGGCCAAGTTGCCTGATGCGGTCTACAACCGCATTCAGGCCCTGGCTGTGCGGTGCCTGGGCCACCGTATTCCTTTTGTGGCGGGCTACGGATCAACGGAAACCTGCGCCGCCACGATGGTGGTTCATTGGCCCAGCGAGCGCGCCGGACTCGTGGGCCTACCGCAGCCTGGCGTTGCGATCAAGTTGGTGCCGCTGGAGGACAACCGGTACGAGGTTCGGGTCAAAGGCCCTTCGGTGATGCCTGGATACCTCGACCAACCCGAGCTTACGCGAACAGTGTTTGACGAAGAGGGCTACTACACCATGGGTGACGCGGTCAGTTTCGTCGACCGCAAGCGCCCTCTGGAAGGGTTGGCATTCTCCGGCCGAGTGGCAGAGGAGTTCAAGCTGCAGTCGGGCATATTTGTTCGCGTTGGCACTTTGCGGGTGGAAGCCATCAACGCCGCAGCACCGCTGCTCAGCGATGTCGTGGTTGCAGGGGCGGACCGTGAGTATGTGGCGCTGCTGGCGTGGCCGAACATGGACGCCATCCGGCAGCGGTTCGGTGACGTTGATGCTCGCAAGCCCTGGGCGCATGCTGCGCTGCGCAAAGCATTGAGCGATGCCTTTGCCACGCATAACGCCAGCCACACCGGCAGCAGCATGCGCGTAAACCGTCTGATGCTGTTGACAGAGCGCCCTTTGATGGATGCAGGTGAGATCACCGACAAAGGGTATGTCAACCAGCGCGCTGTGCTTGCGCGCCGGGCGGACCTTGTTGATCTGCTCTACGAATCCAGCCCTGGAGACGAGGTGATTGTGGTTGAACGTGGCGAACCGGCGTCACGCTGACCTGTGCCAGTACATCAAAGAAAGAAGGTTCTATGGACGAAGGTCTGCTGCAAATCGAACGTGAGGGCGACATTGCTCTGGTCAAGCTCAACCGGCCAAGCAAGCGAAACGCAATCAATGACGCTTTGATTCACGAGTTGGGCGAGTGCTTTCTTTCGCATCTCGATGGTGCTCGTGTAGTGATCCTGCATGGTGAGGGCGAGCACTTTTGTGCCGGCCTCGACCTGTTCGAGCTGATGAGCAAGCGCAGTCCAGACGCTCTGGTTGGGATGCGGCGGTCCAGGCAATGGCATCGCGTGTTCGACCTGATGCAGTTCGGCGAGTTACCAGTGGTCAGCGTGCTCAAGGGTGGCGTGATTGGCGGCGGGTTTGAGCTGGCAGCTGCGACGCACGTCAGGGTGTGTGAAACCTCTGCATTCTTCCAACTGCCCGAAGGCCAGCGCGGCATCTTTCTGGGCGGTGGCGGGTCGGTGCGGATTCCTCGCCTGGTGGGTAGCAGCCGTGTGGTGGAAATGATGTTGACCGGACACGCCTTCGATGCAGAGGAGGCGCGCCGACTGGGCGTGGCGCATTACGTGGTGCCGGTCGGCGAAGGTTTGGACAAGGCGCGCGAACTTGCGCAGGGCATTGCCAAGAACGCGCCAGCAACCAACTACGCGATCATCAACGGCATCAGCCGTATCAGCGAAATGCCCATGGCCGAAGGCTTGTTCGCTGAATCCATGGTCACAGCCATGACACGTTCTGCGGGGGTGGATGCCTCACGTCGCATCACCGAGTTTTTCGAGTCCAGAGCGAACCGCAGTGCCGAAGCGCCGCCAGCCAGCCAGACCACTTGAGTGGCCTCGCGGGCAAGAACCATCCAACAGTAGGAGTCAAGCATGTTATCGAAACAGGACAACGATCTTTTGACGCGGGTGTGCGGGGACGCGCCCATGGGCCGGATGATCAAGCAGCACTGGTGGGTGCCCGCCGTGTTGTCTGAAAAACTGGAGGCTGACGGCAAGCCGGTTCGCGTCAAGTTGTTCGGTGAGCAGTATGTAGTCTTCCGTTCAACCGACGGCCGTGTGGGCTTCTTTGACGAAGCCTGCCCGCACCGTGGCGCTTCGCTGGCCATCGGTCGCAATGAAGACAACAGTTTGAGGTGCATCTACCACGGCTGGAAGTTCCGTGTGGATGGCGTGACGGTGGCGGTGCCGACCCAGCCATCGAACGAGGTGGAGTACTGCAAGCACGTGCCGCTGAAGCACTACCCCGTGCGTGAAGAAGGCGGCATCGTCTGGGCGTGGCTGGGGCAGGGGGAGACGCCGCCCGAGTTTCCCGCCTTGCCTTTCGTGGGTCTGCCCCGGGAAAACTTTGTGGTGTTCCGCCAGAAGGTCAACGCCAACTGGCTGCAGGCGGTGGAGACGACGATGGACTCCGCCCACCTCGGGGTGTTGCACCAGAGCTGGCTGGTGGGGTTTGGTGACATCGAGCTGTCGTCCGCCAACATGGCGCCGGTGTACCACCTGGCGCAAAAGCCCTATGGCTTCCGCTATGCCGCGGTACGTGCGCTGAAGGACGAGCGGTCGTATGTGCGCACCAACAGCTTCGTGATGCCCTGGTTCGGCATCGTGTCGCCCAACGCGACCGATGTGAAAGGCGGCAGCATTTTCTTCTCGGTGCCAATCGATGACGAGAACATCTACTACTGGCAGATGACCTACCGGGCGAACGAAAAGCTGGTGCCCAACAAGACCCACCACTATGAAGACCCGGACTCGTGGCCGCCGCTGCCGCCCGGCAGCCCGGACGACAACTGGGGGCAGGACCGCGAGGCGATGAAGAACGGGCATTTCACCGGGTTCACTCAGATGCTTGGCACGGAAGACTTTGCCGTGATCATGAGCATGGGGCCGATCGTCGACCGATCGAAGGAGTACCTCGGTGCGGGTGACGGTGCGGTGCTTGCCGTGCGCCGCTGCCTGAGCAACGCAGTTCGTCAGTTCATGAACGGCGAGACGCCGCAATTTGCGCAACACGATGGCATCGACTACCGCGCCACGGCGCCGAAGTCTCTGGTCGTCGGGCCTGAAGAGGACTGGCGGTCCATGCTCTGACCCCGGGCCTAAGTATTCCAAACGCACAAACCAAAGCGAGCTGTTTTGTCCAGCGTGCCCAGTGCTCCCAGGCCTGACACGCCGCAGCTACAAAAACCTTTTGCAGAAGGAGACAACATGAACAACGTACCGTATCGCGCATGCGTCATGGCCCTGATCGGGTGTTCGCTGGCGGTGGGCGCGCACGCCCAAGGGCAAGCAGCTGCGCCTGTGAAAGGGGGGACGCTGGTGATGCCTGTGCACGTCGGCGAGCCTGCCACGTACGACTGCCACGCCACCAATTCGCCCGCAGTGATGTGGCGTGTCGCGTCCCACTATTCGACGCTGCTGAAGATCGATGCAGATAACTTTCCCCAGGTCACCGGTGACCTGGCCAAGAGCTGGACCGTTTCGCCAGACCAGCTGAGCTACCGCTTCACCCTGCACCCCAACATCAAGTTTCACGATGGCAGCACCTTGACCACGGCAGATGTGAAGGCCAGCTTCGATCGCCTGCGCAACCCGCCGCCAGGCGTGGTGTCCCTGCGCCAGGGCATGCTGGCAGACATCGCCTCGATTGAAACGCCGGACGACAACACTGTTGTTTTCAACTTCAAGCGCAAGAACGCTGCGGCCTTGCAATTGCTGGCCATGCCCTATGCCTGCATCTATTCCGCGAAGATGCTTGCCAGCGATCCGTCCTATCCGGGCAAGCGAGTCATGGGAACAGGACCATTCCGCTTTGTTCGCCACACCCCCGGTGCGGACTGGGTGGGGGAGCGCTTCAATGACTATTTCATCGCGGGCAAGCCTTACCTGGACGGCATTCGGCTTTTGAACATATCGCCGGTGGCCGCCACCAACGCGCTGATTGCGGGGCAGGTGCATTTCACGATGCAGGGTTTGACTCCGCCTGAAGTGGCGCGCGTGGTGGGGGCGCGCGGCGACAAGGTGGTCGTGCGTGGGGGCGGTAACGCAACGACCTTCATTCCCTGGTTTGCCATGAACACCCAGCGTGACGGTTTGAAAGACCCGCGTGTGCGCCGCGCGCTGAACCTCGCTCTCGACCGCTGGGGAGCCTCCAAGGCGATGGAACAGATCACGCCGATGTTCCGCGTGGGGGCGTTGGTGCGGCCCGGCTCGACCTATGCACGCAGCGACGACGAGCTGGCCAAGCTGCCCGGCTTTGGCCGGGACATCGAGGCCGCGCGCAAGGAGGCGCGGCGCCTGCTGGCTGCGGCGGGGCAGCAGAACCTGAAGTTGATCGTGGTCAACAACCGTGCATTCACCTATTTTGGTGTGTACGTGGCAGACCAGCTGTCCAAGATCGGCGTCACTGTTGAGCATCTGGCGTTGGATGCGCCGCAAGTCGGTGCCCGCCGGATTTCCGGGGACTACGACTTGATCTTCGACAGCCCCGCCGAGTACTCGGACGATCCGACCATTCAGATGGCCTATTTTGAGCCGTTCAGCACCAACCGTGCCAACCTGGCCCGTTTTGGGGATCCGAAGGTGGTGGAGCTGTACCAGGCGCAGCTGCAGGACTTCAACCCCCAGACCCGCAAGCAGCGCGTGCGGGACCTGGAGGCCTACCTGATGGAGCAAAGCTACGTCATGCCGCTGTTCTGGCAGAGCCGCAAACGTGTGATGGATGCACAGCTGCGCGGCCTGGAGGGCGACTATGGATCGAACTACGTGAAGATCGATCTGGCGGATGTCTGGCTTGACGCTGGCGCGAAGAAGTGACCCCGTCAAACACCACGAGCAACTCCCCCTAAAGACCTCTTGTCCGCCCCGACTGCCATGCTGAACGCTTCCGTCGAAGACCGTCCCCAGGTCAGTGCCGTACCTCCCGGTGCGCATGCCGTGCCGCTGCTTTCGGTGCGCAACATGAATGTTAATTTCGCCACCGAGGGGGGGCGGGTGCATGCTGTGCGCGGTCTCAGCTATGACGTATATCCGGGCGAAATCCTGTCCATCGTCGGCGAGTCGGGCTCGGGCAAGTCGGTCAGTTCGCTGGCTGTCATGCGGCTCTTGTCCGACAACGCAACGGTCAGCGCCGACAAGATGGTGTTCGACGGCGTCAACCTGCTGGAGCTGAGCAGGGCGGAGATGCGTGCCTTGCGGGGCAAGGGGATCGGGATGATCTTCCAGGACCCGATGATGGCGCTGAACCCGGTCATGACCGTGGGTGACCAACTCATGGAGCCCTTGCGCATTCATCTCGGCCTGTCGCCGGTGGCGGCGCGGGCACGGGCGCTGGAGTTGCTTGGTCTGGTCGGGATTCCTGACGCCGCTACCCGCATTGACCAGTACCCCCATCAGTTCTCCGGAGGTATGCGACAGCGCGTGATGATCGCTATCGGCTTGTCGTGTAGCCCCAAGTTGCTGATCGCCGATGAGCCCACCACGGCGCTGGACGTCACTATCCAGGCGCAGATACTTGATCTGATGCAGGAGCTTTGCCATCGTCTGCGCATCGCGCTGGTGATCATCACCCACAACCTGGGTGTGGTGGCGCGCTACGCAGACCGGGTGTTGGTAATGTATGGCGGCCGCATGGTTGAACAAGGCCCTTGTGCCCAGGTGTTCAAACAGCCTCGCCACCTGTACACCGCAGGGCTGCTGGCCTCCGTGCCAACGTTGGTGGGGCCGCTGGGGAGAAGGCTGGAAGGCATTGACGGCACGCCACCCAACCCGTCGCACCTGCCGCCGGGTTGCGCCTTCGCGCCCCGCTGCATGCACGCGCAGCCCGCCTGTGCCAACGAGGCGCGAGCGAACCTGACCGACGTGGGCACCTTGTCGACCTGCGTGCGGGCGCCAGAGCTGGCCGATGGGCGCATCCGCTGGACCAGCAAGCTGGCCCAGACGCCGCAGGCGCCACGTGCCGAGCCATCGGGCAAGACGCTAGTGGAGGTGCGGGCGCTGGAGAAGACATACACCCTCAAGAAGGGGCTGTTTGGCCGGGGCCGAAACGTGCAGGCCTTGCGTGATGTGAGCTTGACCATCGAGGCAGGAGAAACCATCGGCGTCGTTGGTGAGTCGGGTTGCGGCAAATCCACTCTGGGTCGGCTCCTGCTGCGTCTGGAGGAGCCATCAGGTGGGCAGGTGCGCTTCAAGGGAGATGACATCACTCATCTTGGCGATCGCTCGCTGCGTTCGTTTCGCCGCCACACGCAGGTCATCTTCCAGGACCCGTATTCCTCGCTGAACCCTCGGCAGCGCATAGGCAGCATCCTGACCGAGCCCATGCTGGTGCACGGCATCGCCGTCAACTGGCGCGTTGCGAATGAGGAGGCCATCCGCCTATTGGAGGAGGTTGGACTGAGGGCAGAACACGCAGATCGGTTTCCCCACCAGCTCTCGGGCGGGCAGCGGCAGCGCGTAGCAATTGCCCGCGCGTTGGCCATGAAGCCGGAGTTCATTGTGTGTGACGAGGCTGTCTCGGCGCTGGACGTTTCGGTGCAAGCGCAGGTCGTCAATCTGCTGGCCGATCTGCAGGAGCGCTTGGGGCTGTCCTATTTGTTCATCGGACACGACTTGGCCGTGGTGCGCCAGATTGCCACTCGAGTGGTGGTGATGTACCTCGGCCGGATTGTGGAGGTGGCCGATCGCGACAGTTTCTATGCAGAACCGCTGCATCCCTACGCACAGGTGCTGATGGCCGCCGTGCCGAGCACGGAGCAGATCGGCCTGGGCGGTGGGGCGGCGCAGGCCATTCGTGGTGAGCCGCCGAGCCCGTTGGCGCCGCCTTCTGGTTGCGCCTTCCGGACCCGTTGTGTCAAGGCCACCGAAGAGTGTGCCCGGACTGTTCCTGAACTCAAGACCGTGGCACCAGGCCGTCTGGTCGCTTGCCTGCATATCGCGTGAGGCCCCCATGCTGAAGTTCCTGCTGCGCCGTGCCGCGCAATTTCTGTTCACGCTCTGGGCTGTGGCCACGCTGATTTTCTTCATGCTCCGGGTGCTGCCCGGGGACCCGGTGGAGTTCAAGTACACCAGCGAAGGCGGCGTCATCACCGCCGAGCAGTTGCAAGACCAACGGGCGCGTTTCGGCTACGACCAGCCCTTGGCGACGCAGTACGTGCGCTGGATTGGTGGACTCACGCGCATGGACCTGGGCACCTCCATCTGGAGCGAGAACCCGGTGTCTGAGGAGATTGGGACGCGCTTCGGCATCACGATCCAGCTCGCGGTGACGGCCCTGGTGATAGGGCTGCTTTTGGCGGTGCCGCTGGGGGTGCTGGGGGCTTTGAGCCGCGGCACCTGGCTGGACCAGGTGATTCGGGTCTGCACAGTCACAGGGCAGTCCGTTCCCAGCTTCTGGCTGGCCATGCTGGTGCTGCTGGCTCTGCTGGCCACCGTCGGTTGGATTCCGGCCATCGAGGCGGTGTCCTTCCAAGAGCGGCCTTGGGAATATCTCGCACAGATCTTCGTGCCGGCGCTGGTGGTGGGCTGGCGGCTGTCGTCCGTGAACGCTCGGTTGCTCCGCTCTTCGCTGATCGAGGTCTTGTCGCAGGACTACGTGCGAACCGCGCACGCCAAGGGCGTGGGACCTTCACGCGTCATCTGGCGGCATGCCTTGGCCAACGCGATGCTGCCCACCATCACCGTGATCGGGATCGAGTTCGCCGGTCTGCTTGGTGGGCTGGTGGTGACCGAGCAGGTGTTCAACATCAACGGCATCGGCCGTCTGCTGGTGCAGGCCATCAGTTTCAGCGATCTGGCCCTCATACAGGGCTTGGTGATGCTGTTTGCCTTGATCTATGTGTGTGTGGGCTTCTTCATCGATGTGTTGCAGGCAGCACTCGATCCACGCATCCGCGTGCACTGACGCTTCATATCCGCTTGTACTGACCCCTATTGAACCATCAGACGATCATGTCCGGATACCTTACTTTACGAGCCCTCAGGCGTTTCACCAGGACCCAACCTCTGGGCTTGATTGCGCTGGTGCTCATTACCGTCATGCTGCTCGCGGGTTCATTCGCCCCCCAGCTGGCTCCTTTCAGTCCTCTGGATGCCCGTTTTGACGCGGTCTTGCAGCCACCTAGTGCCGAACACTGGTTCGGGACAGATAACTACGGCCGCGATGTGTTCTCGCGCATCCTGCACGGCACGCGCCCGGCACTGCTGCTGGGCATTTCCACGGCGCTGATCGGCTCGCTGATCGGGGCAGCCCTGGGGACCGCGTCGGCGTACTTCGGCGGCCGTGTGGACGCCGCGCTGCAGCGTGCCAACGACGTGTTGCTGTCGGTCCCGCTGATCGTGGCGGCCCTGGTGGTGGTGGCTGTCCTGGGCAAGAGGATGGTCGCAGGGGTGGATGTGAACCTGATGCTGGCTATCACCTTGCCGTACATCCCAGTGATGGCCCGGGTGATGCGCACCGCCGCCATGAGCGTGCGGGTCTCGCCCTACATCGACGCGGCGCGCGCACTGGGCTATTCGCACACGCGGATCATCGTGCGCCACATGCTGCCCAACCTGGTGTCGCCCTGGCTGGTCATGGTGAGTGCCTTCACTGCCCAGACAATTCTGCTGGAAGCCTCTTTGTCCTTCCTGGGGGTGGGGGTGCACGAACCGACGCCTGCCTGGGGGCTGATGCTGTCGGGCGTGAGCGTTGAGACCCTCACCACCGCGCCCTGGGTGATCATGTTCCCAGGGCTGGCCATCAGCCTGACGGTCTTTGCTTTCAGCCTCCTGGGGGATGCGCTGCGCGACGCGCTGGACCCGCGGACCCGCCACTGACCGCGGCGAACGCACACGACACAACCGCTTCAAGGACCACACAACGATGAGCAACGAACTCGTATCGCGCTTGCGCCACCTGGACGCGTGCGCCGTGTCAGACGCCCTCGACCGGCTGGGCATCGACCAACAGGTCGCCTCTGGCCTAGCGGCTCAATCCACCCAGCGCAAGCTGGTGGGCCAGGTCGTTACCTACCGATTGGTGCCTGCCGGTCAGGCTCCCAAATCGTCCGGCCCGGTGCGTCATCTCGGCACCACCGCAATCGAACTGGCACAGCCCGGGGAGGTGATCGTGGTAGAGCAGAGGACCGGCGTCGAAGCCGGGTGCTGGGGCGGCATTCTGTCTCTGGGTGCGAAGGTCAAAGGTATTGCGGGTGTGGTAGCCGACGGTCCCGTGCGCGATATCGACGAAGCCCGCGCCTACGACCTCCCCATCTACTGCCGCAGCCTGACCGCGCGCACCGCGCGTGGCCGCGTGGAGGAGGTGTCGGTCAACGAGCCCGTGAGCATCGGCGGCGTCACCGTGGCGCCCGGCGATCTGGTGATTGCCGATGGCAGCGGGGTGGTGTTCATTCCGGCAGCACGTGCAGCCGAAGTGATCGGCGCGGCCGAACGCATCGCCGGACGCGAAGCCGCCATGGCCAAAGATTTGCTGGCGGGGCGACCGGTCACTGAGGTGATGGGGCGGGATTATGAATTCATGTTGCGGCCAGACGCCGCGTAAGGAAGCAAGCATGTCAGACCAGAATGTAGAGCGCGCGGGCCGCCTGGACACCGCCACCCTCAGCGATGCGCTGGACAAATGTGGCCTCAATGGGCAGTGCCACCGCATCAAACCGCGCTCCACCGATTTCCGCATGGCCGGCCGTGCGTGGACCCTGCTGTACGGGCCGGCCGGGCAGCCCGCAGGTACTGTGGGGGACTACATCGACGACGTGCCCGAAGGCGCGGTCATCGTGCTGGACAACGGGGGGCTCGACAACGCCACGGTATGGGGTGACATCCTGACCGAAGTGGCGCACCGCCGCCGCATCGCCGGCACGGTGATCGATGGCGTCAACCGCGACGTGGCCCTCTGTCTGGAGCTGGGTTACCCGGTGTTCAGCCGCGACAGCTACATGCGAACCGGCAAAGACCGAGTGCAGGTCGAGGCTACGCAGATTCCAGTCACCATCGGTGGTGCCCGAGTGGCGCCGGGCGACATTGTGCGCGGCGACGCCGACGGTGTGGTCGTGATTCCGAAGGAGCATGAGGGCCGGGTGCTGGACACGGCCGAAACCATCCACCAGGCCGAAGAGGCCATCCGAGCGGCAGTGCGTTCCGGTACCAGCCTGCGTGATGCACGCAAGGCCATGGGCTACCACCATCTGCAGACGCGGGAGGGCGCATGACCACGGGGCTGGCAGCCAAGCCCACGGTGAACCAGCCCACCGTGCGGCAAGAAATAGAACGGGTCGAGCCGGGGCTGGTGGTGCGCGCCTCGCGCTTGCCCAGTGCTACGCTGCACGAGGCCTACGGCAGAGGGGGTGCGTTGCCGCACGCGATCAAGCCGGTCCATCCATCCATGAAGGTGTGCGGGCCCGCCGTCACAGTGCATTCGCCCGGTGGCGACAACCTGTGGATCCACCGTGCGCTTTATGTGGCGAAGCCCGGTGATGTTCTGGTCGTGCATGTCAGCGATGCCCCGGACTTCGGTTACTGGGGGGAGATCATGTCCACCGCCGCCAAGGCCTGCCGACTGGGTGGCCTGGTCATCGCCGGTTGCGTGCGCGACATCGACCTTCTGGAGCAGATTGGCTTCCCCGTGTTCGCCACCGGGTTGTGCATACGAGGTACCGGCAAGGACCCGATCGCGCGGGGGTGGGTCAACCACCCGGTGAGGTTCGGCGATGTGACCGTGGCCGAGGGTGACTTGATCGTTGGAGACCGTGATGGTGTCGTCGCGATCGAGCGTAGGCGCGCCAACCAGGTGGTGAGTGCTGCCGAGCTGCGCGAAGCCAAGGAGGCCGACGTGCTTCGGCGCATCGCCGCTGGCGAGCGCACCCTGGAGGTCTACAACTTTTGAGGCCATAACCGGCTTCGTTCAGCACAGGAATCACACGCATGGCTCGCATCACATTGGGCATCGGTACATCCCATAGCCCCATCCTCATCCTTGACGGCGAACGCTGGGAACAGAGGGCTCAGGACGATCGGCGCAACCAGTCTCTCTACACCCTCGACGGCCGCAAGCTGTCATATGACCAATTGCAGGCAGAGCGCGGAGAGCCGTTTGGTGAGCAAAGCAACGCCCTGGGCTTTCCCGAGCTGGCGCGGCAGGCCGAAGCGGCACTGGATCAACTGGAGGCCAGACTGTACGCCGCACAGCCCGATGTCGTGCTGGTGATTGGCGACGATCAGGACGAGTTGTTTGGCTTCGACAACATGCCGGCGATTTCGGTCTACCGCGGGGCAGAGGTCGTGATGAAGGAAATGCCCTTGCCGCACCCCCGTTTGAGCTGGGCGGACAAGCCCTTCTGGGCGGGTTACGGCATGGACATGCCCTTGCGTTTCCCCGCCGCTCCGGAACTGGCTGAGGATCTCATTCGGGGCCTTATCCGGCTTGGGGTTGATGTTGCCACTTCCAACTCTGTTCCCAACCCGGGGCAGCGTGCTTTCGGCCATGCCTACGGCTTCATCTACCAGCGTTTGATGAAGCGTCTTCGCGTGCCCATGCTCCCGGTGCTGATCAACACCTATTTCCCGCCGAACAACCCCACGGCAGCCCGCTGTTTTGAGTTTGGTTCGCACATTGCGCACGCGCTGGCTGCCTCACCCATAGACGCCAAGGTGGCCGTTGTGGCATCGGGTGGCCTGAGTCATTTCTTGTGCGAAGAGGCGTTTGACCGGGAGTTGCTGCATGCGATGAAGACGCACGACGTCAAGACGCTGACCCAGATTCCACAGGAGTCGCTGTGCTCAGGGTCGTCGGAGATTCGCAACTGGATCAGCATGGCTGGCGCAGTAGGCCACCTGCGTTGCAGCTACGAAGAGTACATCCCGGTTTACCGCACACCGGTGGGCACAGGCATCGGTCTGGGCTTTGCGGCGTGGGACTGATGCGCAGCTGCCCGTGCCATCTCCCACTGTTTTTTCACCTATATCTTCAGACACCATGATCATCGATTGCCACGGACACGTGAGTCCCCCATCCGACCTTTGGGTCTACAAAGCCAACCTGTTGTCGCACCTTGGTGCGCACGGACGGCGCATGCCCGAGATCAGCGACGAAGACATTCTGCGCTTCGCGAATAAAAAGGAAATGGCGCCCAAGGGGCATCTGGACATGCTCGACGCCCTGGGCACCGACCTGCAGATGCTGTCCCCTCGGCCCTTCCAGATGATGCACAGCGCCAAGCCTTCGAAGCTCGTGCACTGGTTCACCGAAGAGACCAACAACATCATCGCGCGCACGGTCCAACTCATTCCCAACCGCTTTGTGCCTGTGGCTGGCCTGCCTCAGGCAGCCGGGGAGCCGGTCGAAAACTGCCTGCCAGAACTGGAGCGCTGCGTGAAGATGGGCTTTCGCGGCGTCCTGTTCAACCCCGATCCCTACGAAAACACCGGCACTGAAGCTCCTGCGCTGGGTGACCGTTACTGGTATCCGCTGTACGAGAAGCTGTGCGAACTGGACGTTCCGATGCACATCCACGCGACTGGATCGCATTCGCCGCGCAGCCCCTACACGCTGCATTTTGTCAACGAGGAATCCATCGCCGTCTATGGCCTGGTGCACTCCGACGTGTTCAAAGACTTTCCTCAGCTCAAGGTGGTCTGCTCGCACGGCGGCGGCTCCATCCCTTACCAGATCGGGCGCTTCCAGTCGAGCGCGGGCCGTCGCGGCCTGAACTTCCTGGACGGCATGCGCAACATCTACTACGACACCGTGCTTTATTCCGAAGAAGCCCTGCGCTTGTTGATCAAGACCGTTGGGGCCGATCGCTGCCTGTTTGGCTCCGAATGCCCCGGCGTCGGTTCGACGATCGACCCGAGCACCGGCCGCCTGCGCGATGACATCCGGCCCGTGATCGAGAGCTTCGATTGGCTGAGCGCAGAAGAGAAACGCCAGATCTTCTCCGAGAACGCACGCCATGTGTTCGGCCTCGCGGCAGAGAAGTCTGCCTGATCAATGCTTTCCCATCCCTGAACCCGGAAATCTCTCATGAAGATCACTCGTTTCAACGACGGCCGTATCGGCGTCGTGGTCGATGACCGCCATCTGGTGGATGTCACCGAACTTTTGGGCGCCGACCCGGCCGAATGGCCACCAGTGGCGCCGACCCGGCTTGTGGCTGGTTTCGACGAATGGCGTCCCCGGATCGAAGCGGCTTTGCCCGCCTTGCCCCGCATTGCACTGAGCGACGTCAAATTGCTGACGCCTATTCCATGGCCCAACAAGGTGATTGCCTACCCGGTCAACTACCACGACCATGGGCGAGAGATGCAGGCTGGCTACCGCGCCGATCACCAGGGCTTCTTCCTCAAACCCAACTCGTCTCTGTCGGGGGCGGGCGAACCGGTGGTGTTGCCCAACGTGCCCAACCGCGAAGTGCACCACGAAGCCGAGCTGGGCATCGTCATCGGCAAGGGTGGCCGTGGCATCCGGCGTGAAGACTGGCGCGAACACGTGTTCGGCTACGCCTGCCTGATGGACATGGTGGTGCGTGGTCGCGAAGAGCGTGTGTTCCGCAAGGCCTACGACACCTTCTGCCCCGTTGGCCCCTGGATCGTTACCGCCGATGAGGTGGCTGACCCGACGCAGCTGGAGATGAAACTGTGGGTCAACGGCGAGTTGCGTCAACACGCCAACACCCGCGACCTGGTGCTCGACATCCCCGGCATGGTGGAGATGGCATCGGCCGTGATGACGCTCTATCCCGGCGACATCATTGCCACGGGTACGCCCGCAGGCGTGGGCCAGATTCGCGCTGGGGACGAAGTGCGCATCACCATCGACGGTCTGGGCGAAATGACAGTGAAGGTGATTCAAGGCAGCCAGGGTGCCACGCCAGTGTTCGACAAGCCCTACACCCCCGACATCATCAAACAGAAGTGACGTGCCATGAAAGACCTTGACACACTGTATGCGGCCATAGATGCGCTCAGCCTTGAGGGTGGATGGCATCGCAAGACGCCGTCTTTGTGGCCGGAACCTCGCAAGAACTTTGTGCCTTACATCTGGCGCTATGCCGAAGTCAAGCCCATTCTGGAGGCTGCGGGGTACCTCGTGGACCACCGCATGGCAGACAGGCGCAACCTGACGATGACCAACCCCATCGAGGGCAACCTGTACGCCACCGCGCGAACCATGGTGGCGGCCTACCAGTCGATCAAACCCGGTGAGTGCGCAGATTCTCACCGCCACACACCGAATGCTCTGCGCATCATCCTTGAGGGGCGCGGCAGCTACACCACGGTGAACGGCACGCGCGTCGAGATGCGGCCCGGTGATGTGTTGCTGACACCCAGCATGAACTGGCACGCGCACGAAAGCGTGGGCCCGGATGAGTGCTTCTGGGTGGACGTGCTGGACGTGCCTCTGGTCCATCTGCTTGAACCCATGTTCTTTGAGCGCCACCCTGACAAGCTGGAGTCTGAGATACAGAACGTCGCGGAATGTGATCTGGCGCTGCGCTGGGAAGAGTCGTTGCGCCGGCTTGCTGCAGCCGAACCCTCGCAGGACGGCGTCACGCAGCGGCAGGTCGAGTTGGGGTCGCCTGCCCTGAAGACGATGGCAGTCCATGTGTTGCGAATGTCTAAGGGCTTTGCGTCACGCCAACACCGGACCACCGCCAACGCCATCTATACGGTGATTGAGGGGCAGGGCGTCACTGATGTGGATGGCACGCCGCTGGAGTGGCGCCGGGGCGATGTGTTTGTCGTGCCCGCCTGGCGTTCCCACCAGCACACGGTTACCGCCGATGCACACCTGGTGCGCGTGAGCGACGAGCCGGTGATGAAGGCGTTCGGACTTTTGCACAAAGACAAGGTTGACCACGCCTGAAGACCAAACTAAACCAGGAGACACCCTATGCATTCCGATAAAAAATCCAGGCGCTCATGGTTGCTGGCGGCGAGTCTTGCTCTTGTGGGGGCGTGGCCGCTGTCTACTGCGATGGCGCAAACGAGCTACCCAGAGCGCACGATACGCATCGTCACGCCTTACGCCCCCGGCAGCATGGTCGATTCCACCACCCGGCTGGTTGCCGAGGGGTTGCAAAAGAAGCTGGGGCAGCCGGTGATCGTTGAGAACCGGACGGGGGGCATGGGCATGATCGCGATGAATGCGCTCCTGGCCGCGCCTCCGGACGGTTATACATTGCTGACTGACACACCAGCTTCGGCGATCAATCCGACACTCTACAAAGACCAAGCACGCTACAACCCCAAGACCGACATTGCGCCCATTGCGCAGTTCATGAAGCTGCCTTTCGTGCTGGCGGTGCATCCCAGGGTTGACGCGGCCAATGTCAAGGCGCTCGTGCAGCAGCTCGGCAAGCCCAACACGCAAATCAGCGCGGCGGTGGCTGGCACTTCCACAGGACTCGTGACCGATCTGTTCGGCATCCAGACTGGTGTGAAGTTGCACCAAGTCCCATACAAAGGTGCTGCGCCAGCGATTCTCGCTGCGCTCAAAGACGAAGCGCCTCTGATATTGCTGGACGCGGCCAATCTGGTCCCGCACATCCAGGCGGGCAAGCTCAAGGGCCTGCTCATAACCAGCGACGCGCGGTCTGCAGCCTTGCCGGACGTTCCCACCGCTGAAGAAGCGGGGCTGGGGAAGTTCAAGCCGACGACCTGGTTCGGCATCTTTGCCCGCACAGGCGTCCCTCCGAACATCCTCAAACAACTCAATGAGGCTGTACGTGAGGTGATGCAGTCCGGTGCAGCAAAGGACTATCTGCACGCCCGAGGCGCCACGGCTTCAGCCATGAGCCTGGACGAGTTTCGTGGTTTTTTCCATGGCGAGATCGACACGTGGGTCGAGGTGATTCGCCAGGCCCAGATCAAACAATGAGCGTTTCGAACAGCGCAGCGCTTCTGAGAGGTGAACTATGAAAGTACTGATTGCGGGTGGTGGTATAGGTGGGCTGTCTGCGGCGATCGCGTTGCTGCAGAGGGGTATCGACGTCGAGGTCTACGAGCAGGCGCCCGAACTCAAGGAGGTTGGCGCGGGTATACAGATCAGTCCCAACGGCAACAAGGTCCTGGACGCCCTTGGCGTGTTTCAACGACTCAAGGAACTGTCTTGTGATCCCGACCGCAAGGAGTTCCGCCTGTGGAATACCGGCAAGCCCTGGCCCATGCTCAGTCTGGGCAAGACGGTGGTGGAGCGGTATGGTTATCCTTACCTCACTGTCTACCGGCCAGACCTGCACCAGTCCCTGGCAGACCGTGTACGTGAGCTCAAGCCCGATGCAATTCACCTCGGTTGTGGGGTTGCGGGCTGTGAGCAGGACGATGATTGCGCAACCTTGGTTCTGCGCGATGGGCGACGCGTCCAGGCAGACGCATTGATTGGTGCAGATGGTGTGCGCTCGGTGATTCGCAACACGCTTTGGGGCCCTTGTGATCCAGGCTTTTCTGGCATGGTTGCCTGGCGTGGGCTGATCCCGATGGAGGAACTTCCAGAGCACATGCAGGTGTCTGTCGGCTCCACCTGGATTGGTCCTGGCGGCCATGCGGTGTCCTATCCCTTGCACCGCTCCAAGATCATGAACTTCGTAGCCACCATAGAAGGCAAGCACTGGGATGTGCCAGAGGGGTCCGTGATCGGCACCACCGAAGAGTGTCTGGCCGACTTTGCTGGCTGGCACGAGGACGTGCAGACTCTGATCAAGCGCAGTCCGCGCCTTATCAAATGGGCCCTGATGCAGCGCGAGCCGATCGAGCGCTGGACCCAGGGCCGCATTACGCTGCTGGGGGACGCCGCCCACGCAACGCTGCCCTTCCTGGCCCAAGGTGCCGTGCACTCGATTGAGGACGGGATGGTGCTTTCGCGTTGCCTGGAAGGTTCGTCTGTGGAGCAAGTGCCTGAGGCATTGGCGCAATACGAGGCGGCCCGCATTGGCAGAACCAGCAAGATGGTGCGTGGTGCCACGGCGAACACGGACCGCTTCCACAGTCAGGAACTTGCCACCGAGGCGTCGGCTGAAAAATACCTGCAGCGTGAATGGAGCGCCGAGCCCATCTTCGAGCGGTACGACTGGCTCTACAGCTACGACGCGAACATTGCGCCGATTTGATATGTGAGCGGGAGTCACATCTTGAATAAACTGCTCGATGGCATACGCGTCCTGGACTTGAGTAACGTGCTCGCCGGTCCATTCTGTGGTTACCAGTTGGCACTTATGGGGGCCGACGTCATCAAAGTCGAATCACCCGACGGAGGAGATCTTGCCCGTCAGCTGGGCGCGGACGCCGAGTTGAACGGGCAGCAGATGGGTACATCGTTCCTGGCGCAGAATGCTAACAAGCGGTCAGTGGTGATTGACCTGAAATCGGATCAGGGGCGCCAGACGTTTATGGCGCTGGTGCAGGCGTCCGACGTGGTGCTGGAGAACTTTCGCCCTGGGGTGATGGAGCGTCTTGAACTGGGGCATAAGCATTTGCGAAAGGTCAAGCCCAGTCTGGTGTATTGCGCCATCTCTGGTTTCGGTCAGGATGGCCCGCTGGCCAAAGCGCCTGCTTATGACCAGATCATCCAGGGCCGCTCTGGCGTGATGAGCATCACGGGTGATGCGGATGTGGCGCCGCTGCGCGTGGGTTATCCGGTATGCGACACCCTGGGGGGCCTGATGGCCGCATTCGCGATCAGTTCGGCGCTGGTCCGGCGAGGCCAGACCGGTGAAGGGGCCTTCATTGATGTGTCGATGCTCGACACCACACTTGCCGCCATGGGGTGGATAGTTTCCAACCTGCTGATCGCGGGGCAGGAGCCCGTGCCTATGGGCAACGAGAACTTCACAGCAAGCCCGTCGGGTACCTTTGCTACTGGCAATGGCTTGCTCAATATCGCCGCGAACAAGCAGGAGCAGTTTGAAACCCTTTGCGACATACTGGGCGCGTCGCATTTGAAGGTGGACGAACGCTTCGCCAAGCGTGAAGCGCGTAAGCAACACCGCCAGGCACTGCGTGAGGCGTTGGAGTCTTGCCTGCGCCACGCAGATGCCGCTACCTGGGAGGCCCGCTTGAACCAGGCAGGCGTTCCCGCCGGTCAGGTGCTGAGCGTCAAAGAGGCGCTGGCGCAGCCCCAGGTCGCCCAGCGGGGTTTGGTGACGGAGCTGCCCGTCGAAGGGGGCGGGCGGGCAGCCATCAGCCTGACGGCGAGTGCAGTTCTTATTGATGGGAAGCGGCCTGTGCCGCACCTGCCGCCGCCAAGGCTGGGCGAGCACACGGCACAGGTACTGAGCGAACTGGGCATTTTTACCGTCGAAAAGGGGGGGTGAAGTCATGGCAGTCTCTCCTGACCAGTCGCCCGAAGCCAAGTTGGAGCGCGCTGCCGCCTGGTGGTCCACGGCGATCATCGATATCCGCCCTGGCGTGATTCAGCCTCGCGGCTATCCAATTCAAGATCTGATCGGCAGCATCAGTTTTCCTCAAATGATCTGGCTGATGTTGAGGGGGGAGTTGCCCAGTGTTGCACAGGCAAAGTTGTTGGAGGCCGCCCTGGTGTCTGCGGTGGACCACGGTCCGCATGCGCCGTCGATTGCCATCTCGCGGATGGCGGTCACTTGCGGGCTCCCCCTGAATGGAGCGATGGCCTCGGCCATCAATTCGCTCGACGATGTTCATGGGGGTGCAGGTGAGCAGTGTCTGGCGCTCTACCAGCGCGTGCATGCACTGATGGCAGACCAGCCGCTGGAAGCGGCCGTGGCCAAGGCGTTGAACGAACAGACCGAACGCGCCGGCAAGATGATTCCGGGCTTTGGTCACCGCTTTCATCCGGTGGACCCCCGCGCTGTTCGGTTGATGGTTTTGGTGAACGAGGCCGCAGCGAGAGGCGAGGTCGGTGGCGAGTACGCCCAGATTGGCGCGGCGGTTGAACTGGAGATTGCGCGACGAACGGGGCGGTCAGTGCCGATGAACATCGATGGTGCTACGGCGGTTGTCTACGGGGAGCTGGGCTTTGCTCCTCCATTGGCCAGGGGGCTCTTCATTTTGTCGCGGTCAGTGGGCATTTTGGCTCATGCCTGGGAGGAGTCTCAGCAGGGGCGCCGCATCAAGGGACCGATGCCGCCCGAACTGTCGTACCGGTACACCGGCCCGGATCGAAGCGGTCAAAATTCTTTGTGACCGCTTCACCGGCTGTCCGCAGTGGTCCGCTGAGTGTGGTGTATCTCAGCCTGTCAGGGCTTTGGGCTTGCACCAGCTGTCGGGACACGACCTGCGGATTGCCCTCTGCCCATGAAGGGGCGCGGCCAAGGTTCACTTCCCGTTTCGGGGCATTCGGTCCAAGGTGTCATCGAAACCGGCAGCAGTCCAGACCCAGGTCTCCACGTCCTGGCGACTTTCAAACGTCTTGATTTGGCAAGGGCAGCCCTTGCGGCGCACGATTGCCTGGTACTGGTAAGGCCCGCGCTTGTTGATGTTGGCCATCGCATTCTCCGTAAAGAACGGTATCGCGATGCCGCAGCAGAAATTGCGCGGTAGTGCAGCAAAAACACCCCAGAAAGCAAAAAGCCCGCTGAGAAAGCGGGCTAAGTGCTTGATTTTACTGGTGGCTCCTCCCTGATTCGAACAGGGGACCTGCGGATTATGATTCCGTCGCTCTAACCGGCTGAGCTAAGGAGCCAGAGCCTCGCATTATAGCGGGAAATTTCGGCCTGGATCAAGCGTGTTTGAAGTTCGGTGCGCGTTTTTCCACAAAAGCCGCCATGCCTTCCTTCTGGTCGGCAGTGGCGAACAGCGCATGGAACATGCGGCGCTCGAACATGACGCCGTCGGCGAGTGAGCCCTCAAACGCGCGGTTGACCGACTCCTTGGCCGCCATCACCGCCAGCTGCGAGAACCCGGCGATCACGAGCGCGGCACCCAGCGCCTCATCCATCAGCTTGTCCAGCGGTACCACGCGGCTGACCAGCCCGGCGCGCTCGGCTTCGGTGGCGTCCATCATGCGGCCGGTCAGGGCCATGTCCATGGCCTTGGACTTGCCCACGGCGCGGGGCAGGCGCTGCGTGCCGCCCGCGCCGGGGATGATGCCAAGCTTGATCTCGGGCTGGCCGAACTTGGCGTTGTCGGCGGCAATGATGAAGTCGCACATCATGGCCAGTTCGCAGCCGCCGCCCAGCGCAAAGCCGCTCACGGCTGCGATGACCGGCTTGCGGATGCTGCGAATGGTTTCCCAGTTGCGGGTGATGTAGTCGCCCTTGTACGCGTCGGCAAAGCTGTAGTTGGCCATGGCCCCGATGTCGGCCCCGGCTGCGAAGGCTTTTTCACTGCCGGTGATGATCATGCAGCCGATGTCGTCGTCGGCATCGAAGGCCTTGAGCGCTGCCCCCAGCTCGTTCATGAGCTGGTCGTTCAGCGCGTTGAGCTGTTTGGGGCGGTTCAGCGTGACGATGCCGACGCGCCCTTCGGTGCGGACCTGGATCAATTCTGGGGATGTGCTCATGCTTGTCTCGGCGTGGTTGGAATGTTGGGAAATTCAACTATAGCGGCAGCACAGGTGCAGGATGTGACGCGCCGGGTACAAAAGCTGCCTGCGCTGCGCCTGGGTTCCCGACAAGAACGCCGCCATCGGGTAGATTGCGGGGGAAAGCAACAACGAGGAGACCAAACATGACGGATGCATCAAACGACACGCCTGTGCGCTACGAAGAGCTTGGGGCAGTGGCCGTGGTGACGTTGAACAGACCGCAGGCGCTCAACAGCTTCACGCGGGCCATGCTTCTGGAGCTGCAGGGGGCGTTCGACCGGGCGGCGGCCAGCCCGGCGGTGCGTGCGCTGGTGCTCACGGGCTCGGGGCGTGGCTTCTGTGCCGGGCTGGACCTGTCAGAGCTCGACTTCACCCCTGGCGAAGGTCTGGAGGAGCGAGCCAATCCTGGGCCGGTGCTCGACGGGTACTTCAACCCGATGGTGCGCAAGCTCATGAGTCTGCCGGTGCCGACCATTGCCGCCGTCAACGGGGTAGCCGCTGGCGCGGGCGCGTCTCTTGCCATGGCCTGCGACATGACGGTGGCCGCTCCGGCTGCCAGCTTTGTCCAGGCATTCAGCAAGATTGGCCTCATCCCCGACGCTGGGGGCAGCTGGTTGCTGGTGGAGCGGCTGGGGCTGGCACGCGCCATGGGCCTGGCCATGACCGGCGACAAGCTGCCCGCCAGCCAGGCCAAGGAGTGGGGTCTTATCTGGGACGTGGCCGAAGACCCGTTGGCAGTGGCCATGGGCCTGGCAGAGCGTCTGGCGGGAATGCCGACGCGGGCGCTGGTGGCCACGCGCACCTTGCTGCGCGAGGCGGCGACGCGGTCGCTGGACCAGCATCTCGATGTGGAGCGCGACCTGCAATCCGCCCTGGGGCGCACGCACGACTATTTCGAGGGGGTCAATGCCTTTCTCGAAAAGCGCGCGCCCCGTTTCAAGGGCGAGTAAGGTCTTTCGGCCGCGGGGGCTGGCTTCACTCCTGGAGCCAGCGCCGCGGCGTGTCTGCCTGGCGTGCGGCCGCCCGGGACAGGCGCACGGCGCAGGACGCCGCAGGCCAGCGCAAGGGGCAACGCAGCACGCGGCCATCGCGTGCCACCCAGGCGGTGACGGAATCCTGCCCCCGGGCATGCAGTGCAACGTCCTCCAGTTTGCGTACCCGCCAGTTGGCGGGCGTGCCATCGGCAGTTACCGTTTCCACGGCCAGCCATTCGTCCCCGGCCGCCATGCCGGCGACTTCCGCGGCTGAGCCTCGCAGCACGTTCTTCAGCACCAGGCCGTTCGATTCACTGACGCGCAGCCCCAGTTGCTGTGCCAGCGGGGCTGGTTCCTCGTTCCATTGCACGCCATGGCGTTGCAACAGTTCTCGCAGGGGCAGGTCGGCGGTGCCGTGCACCCAGGCTTGCAGCTCTTCCTGAAAACTGCGCCTGCCCAGCTGGCGAAGCACTGCCAGCAGATCGCCCTGCCGCATGGGGCCGCCGCTGCACCGTTCGTACAGCGAGCGCATCACTTCGTCCAAGGTGGTGTGGCCTTCGGCGCGCAGGGTGAGGTCCAGGCACAAGGCCACCAGTGCGCCCTTGGTGTAGTAGCTGACGGTGGCGTTTGGCGTGTTTTCCTGTACGCGGTAATACTTGATCCAGGCGTCGAAACTGGCCTGTGCCACGCTCTGTACCAGCCGCCCCGGCGTTTGCAGAACCTGGTTGATGGTCTTGCTCAGGAGCTGCAGGTAGGCCGTTTCGTCAATGAGCCCAGCGCGCAGGACGAGCAGGTCGTCGTAATAGCTGGTGAAGCCTTCGAAGAACCACAACAGCTCGGTGTAGTTTTCCTGCTCGTAGTCGTAGCGGGAGAACTCGTGCGGGCGCAGGCGCTTGACGTTCCATGTGTGGAAATATTCGTGGCTGATCAGCCCCAGCAGGGTGGTGTAGCCGTCGGAGGCCTTGAGCGCCGCAGGCTGGCTGCCGCTGTCCGGCAGACGCGGCAGATCGGCGCGCTGGCAGATCAGGGCCGTCGAGTGGCGATGCTCCAGCCCGCCGTAACCATCCTGGCTGGCGTGCAGCATGAAAAGATAGCGGTCGAAGGGTGGCTTCCCCTGGCCGCGCTTGCCATGCGGGCCGTGCCAGAGGGCCATTTCGGCTTCGCAGATGCGCTGTGTGTCGCGCAACAGCCTCTCGCCGTCGAAGCCCGCGCCAGCGCCACTGACGACGAACCGGTGTGGTACGCCGCGAACCTTGAAGGAGCCGCTCCAGAACCGGCCCATTTCCACGGGGGAGTCGGCCAGCTCGTCGTAGTTTTCCGCCACATAGCGGCCAAACCCGCCGCGCTTGACCTTTTGCGGAAGGAGCGCAGTGGCGGCCTGCCAGCCTTCGGTGTGCCGGTTGGCTTGCAGCTCCAGGGTGTGAAGCGCCTGCTCGCGCCCGTGTACCCGCAGGCAAACGCTGGTGGGGTTGAAGAAGCCGCGTGTCTGGTCAAGGAAGGCGGTGCGCACGGACGCGTCGAAGGCATAGACCGAGTACCGCAGCGTCAGCGTGCGCGCACCGGCGGGTGTGGCAGCTTCCCAGGTGTTCTTGCTGGTCTGCCGCAGCGGAAGGGGCTGGCCGTCCACCTCGGCGCGGAGTTCCTGCAGGTGCTGCGAGAACTCCCGCACCAGGTAGCTGCCCGGAATCCACACCGGCAGACTGAAGCGTTGCCGGCGCGATGGCTGGGAAACCTGCAGGCAGACGTCGAGCAGGTGGGCGTGCGGATCCCGGACGCTGACCTGGTAAAGCGGTCCGGCGTGTTCGCCAGTGCGCGTGGAGCGGGCGGCGCTCATTTCGCCGCAGCCAGCATCTGCTCGATCTTCTTGAAGTCGGCACCCTGGATGCGTGTGCCATCTGCCAGGAAGCTCGTGGGCGTGCCGGTGATGCGCATGCGGCCCGCGAACTCCAGGTTGCGCGTGAGCGCGGCCGTGTCACAGCTGGCATTGGCTGGCGTGGCGCCGTTGAGCATCCATTCGTTGTAGGAAGCGGCCTTGTCCTTCGCGCACCAGATGTTGCGGGCCTTGGTCTGGGAGTCCGCCCCCAGGATGGGGATGAGGAAGGTGTAGACCGTGACGTCGTTGAGCTTGATCAGGTCACGTTCCAGCCGCTTGCAGAAGCCACAGTTAGGGTCGCTGAACACGGCGATCTTGTTCTTGCCGTTGCCCCGAACGGTGGTGAAGGCGTCTTTCAGCGGCAGCTGGTCGAAGGCGATGGCCGTGAGCTTGTTGACGCGTTCTTCCGTCAGGTTGGCGCGTGTACGGGTGTCGATCAGCTCACCTTGCAGCAGGATGAAGTCGCCCTTGGCGTCAGAGTAGAAGATGTCACTCTGGTTGATGCGAACTTCATACAGCCCGTTCATGGGTGTCTTGCTGACTTCCTCGATCTTGGGGAGGGTCGGCAGGCGTTCCGCCAGGTTCTTTCGGATGGCGGCTTCCTGGGCCTGAGCCCCGGTGAAGGCCGCGGCGACGGCCAGGGCGAATGCCAGGCGGAGTGTGGGGTGCAGGGATGTCATGGATGCTTGGTGTCGGGAATAGGGGGTAGGGTTCCGCAAGCGGGTGCAGCGGACCATCAGAGGGCGTTGGTGCCCATGGCGCGGCGTGCCGCCCAGGATTTGACAAGGGGCAGCTGGTCAAATCCGCGCAACCCCCAGCGGCGCAGCGCCTGGAGTCTGCTGTCTTGCTGGTTGAACAGCCCAAAGAGGCTGTCGGTTGCCCAGGCCATGCTGTTGAAGTCGGCCTGACGGGCGCGTTCGTAGCGCCTCAGCAGTTTCAGGTCGCCAAGGTCGCGCCAGTACTCGCGTTCGTGCAGGACGCGCGCCAGCTCGCCCACGTCGCCCAACCCGACGTTGAGCCCCTGGCCCGCGAGTGGGTGCATGGCGTGCGCAGCGTCACCAGCAAGGGCCACGCCGGGCTTGACCCAGTGCCGCGCCCGTGAAAGCTCCAGGGGCCAGCCCGCGGGCTGGCCCAGCAGCGTCATGCCGCCCAGTGCGTGATCGCATGCATGCATCACCGCCTCGGCCATGGCGGCCGCCGGAAGCGTCAGCAAATGCGCCGCGCGTTCATGAGGGACCGACCACACCAGTGCCACGGCGTTGCCTTGTTCACCTTCCAGCGGGAGCAGGGCCAGTATGTCGCCGTTGATGAACCATTGGCGGGCCACGCCGCCGTGCGGCCGTTCGCAGCGCAAACGCGCGGCCACGGCGGTTTGCGGATAGGGGCGGGTGTCGAATTCGAAGCCCAGCGCGTCGCGAGTGCTGCTGCGCTTGCCTTCGCAGATCACCGTCAGCGCGGCCTTCGGGCATTCGTGCACTGTATCGACGCCTGACTGGAACTGCACCGCCTGGGCCAGCGTCTGCTCGAGCGCGGGGACGTCCACGATCCAGGACAAGGCGTTGACCCCCAGGGAGCTGGCGTCGAAGCGCACACTGGCGGTGGCATCGCCCGCGTCTGCCACCCACATGTGGCGAACCGCCGTTGCAGCGGGCGGGTTGAAGCTGGGGGCGTCTGGCCAGACCCGCAGGGATTGCAGGAGTTGCCGGGATGTTTCGTTGAGCGCATACGCCCGGATGTCCGGTGAGCCGGCCGCGGCTGGCGCGGGCGGGCGCGTCACCAGGGCCACGCGCAGGCGGTCCCGGGCCAGTAACAGGGCCAGCGTGTGCCCCACCACGCCACCACCGAGAATGGCCACATCGTACTTGGTGCTCATGACCAAATTGTAGAAGCAAGGCAAAATGGTTGCCCCAACCACATCCATGCCTTCCTGAGCCGCGCCCGATGACTGAATTTGCCAGTTCCGAAGCAACCCTGCCGTTGTACATCGAGGAGCTCTGGACGTATCCGGTGAAATCCTGCGCGGGCGTGAGACTGTCCAGCGTCGAATTGCTCGACACCGGGCTGGAGTGGGACCGCTCCTGGATGGTCGTGGACGAGCGCAACGAGTTCGTCTCGCAGCGAGAGCTGCCGCAAATGGCGCTGATCCAGCCGCGCTTCAGGATGGGACATCTGGAGTTGCGGGCGCCCGGGATGCTGTCGCTGCACCTGGCGCTGGACGCCGCCGAGGCCCCCAGGCGCGTGCGCGTGTGGGACGACGAGGTGGACGCCTACGACATGGGAGACGTGGCGGCGCAGTGGTTCACCGATTTTCTGGGGTCTCGCGCCCCTTCCGGGATGCAGCGTTTGCGCCTGGTCCGCTTTGACCCAGAAGTGCGGCGGCTTTCGTCGTTGAAATGGACGGCGGGCGTGGAGGCGCCCAACCAGTTCAGCGACGGTTTCCCTGTGCTCGTGCTCTCGCGGGCGTCCCTTGACGAACTCAACGGGCGCCTCACGGCTCTTGGGCATGCGGCGGCAGGCGTCGAGCGTTTCCGCCCCAACATCGTGCTGGGCGGGCTGGAGGCCCACGACGAAGACCGCCTGGCTTCCTTGCGGCTGCGTGCCGAGGGTGTGCCGGATGCGCCGCCGGTCTGGCTGCAGCCGGTCAAACCCTGCTCGCGGTGCAGCATTCCCGACATCGATCCCGCCACGGGCGAGCCAGGAAGTCTTGTCAGCCCCGTCCTGCACGCCTACCGGCAGGACCGCCGCCTGATGGGGGCGGTCACTTTCGGCATGAACGCGATCGTGCGTGGCGGCGCGGGGCAGATGCTGCACGAAGGCATGAAGGGGGAAGGCGAGTGGGGCCCGTGGGAGGGCTGATCAGACGCGGCGCAGCAGCTTGGACTTGTCGAGACGAATCCTCACGTCTTCTGGTGACAGCGGTTTGTCGACCTGGTAGCGGTCTTGCTGCGTGTCGCGCTTTCCCGGGGTGCTCAGGGGCATGCCTTGCCCGTCGGCGATGGCCATGGTGAGGGGCGTGTTGACCCGCTCCCCCCGGCGAACCACCACCGCCGTTTCAGATGATTTCAAGCGCACGTAGGTGCCCGGCGGGTACATGCCCATGAGCTTGACGAAGGCCGCGCCCAGCGTGCCGGCCTGCTCTTGTGCTTCCAGGTAAAGGTTGCCGGCCGCGACCTTGGGGGGGAGTCCCCTGCGGCTGCGGCGCGGGCTGATCCGGGCCACGAAGCGGTCGGCCATCTGCAACAGGCGCAGGCTCACGCGCCGTTCTTCGTCGGGTACGGCGATGTCCTCCAGCGAGGCGTGGTGTTCCTGTACCAGCCACAGCCAGCCTTCGTCGGTGACGCCAAGCTCCTTGAGCCGGTCAACCCCGCCCTGGGGGTGACGGTCGATCTCGGCGCGCTGCCCGTCGTCTACAGGGCGGACCTGGTTGGCCAGCTGGTCCTGCAGCTGGCTCATGGCGATGTTCATGGTCAGCGCGGCCCGGGTGAGGGCTTGCAACGCGGCCCCTTGCACGCCTACCAGCGGTCCGATCATTCGGCACAGCGCCGCTGACAGCAGGGCATGACCGGCGCTGTAACCCTGGTCGCGGTCAAACAGCATCTGCACCATCACGAAAAGGCTGTCGTCCTCGCGTTGGCCCAGGAGGTACTGCATACCTTGTTCCACCGCCTGCAGGCGCGGCAGGAAATCGGCCTCCGAGACGTCTGGCCGCTGCAGAAGGCCATTGAGCCGCCGGTGAAGGGCTGGCCAGGCTTCTGTGGGGTCATCATCCAGCCACGGCGGCGCCACCGCACCAGCATCGGCGAGCGAAGCACAGGTATCAGTGGGGTCGCTGGTTGCCATTGGATGTCACATGGTGTGATGTATCGTTTCGCCTCGCATTTTATCGGTTGATTTGATAGTTGTGTTGGCTTTTGATGCCGAGTGACGGCGCGGCAGTGCGTCAGCGTTTGCTGTCGGAGCCGTGCCCGATGACACCGCCGATGGCAGCGCCACCCAGCGTCCCCAGTGTGCTGCCGCCAGTGAGGACGGCGCCGCCGATCGCTCCGACGCCTGCGCCGATGGCTGCGTTCTGCTGACGCTGGGTCAGGTTGGCGCAAGCCATCAGGGACGGGACGACGAGCAATGCGAGAAGCGGTTTCGCGATGCGGTGCAGCGTTTTCATATGAGACTCCTTGATCTTCGTGTTGGGCGCCGGTGTACGCATGGCACCGGCATTGTCATGTTCGGTGCAGGCTCGCCCGGCCGTGGTGACGGACTGCATCTGAGGTTTCCTTGTGTAACAGCCGCCGGCGCTGCCTGCATCTGCTGCCCGGTACAATCTGCAACCATTTCCCCCGGTTTTTGCGCGATTCCCGCCCGGACCATGCCGGCCGTTTCGACGCGAGCGCCTTGCATGTCACCCGGTCTTCGAATGGGTTGACGGGGGCTTTCCCCCATGTTCGGACCGGGCCCGGCGGCCCGGACGGGGTATCGATTCCAAAGGAAGTTTCATGTCTCTGAAGTGCGGCATCGTCGGCCTGCCCAACGTCGGCAAATCCACCCTGTTCAACGCCCTGACCAAGGCGGGCATCGCGGCCGAGAACTACCCCGCAGGCTGGACCTTCTGAGGCATCCTTTGGCCTCAAGGATTTCCGGGACTACCTAGGCGACCATCGGCATAGCCAGGACAAAAACTCCGATAGAAAACTCGCATCAGCGGTACGAGGCCATCATATGTTGGCCTCTTTCATTTGAGGCGTCTTAGTCGAGCAGGACGTGTTTTGACCGCTCAGCCCGATTCTTGGTATCGTTGTACCAAAACCAAGAAAAGAGGTAGGTATGGGGGGACACCCTGATTTCAGTGATGTTGCCGGTGCGATCCTGCCCGGAGCCGATAGCGAGCTTCGCAAGCTCGTATTGAAACAACTTCTGGATTCCACCAAGGTCGCGGCGGAAATCGCGCCAGCCGCATGGGCGGTGACTTTGTTCAGCGACGGATGCCGGCTCAATGTCGGTCCGGTCGAGGTGTTCGTTCTGAGCGGCGAGCAGGTATTGATGAACCTGCTCGCCAGGGCGGATGATCCGACGCTGCTTGGCCTGCCAGTTAATCAGTCAGCCTACAAGTCGATGCCAGCGCCTCAGGCGAGCTTTTATGGCAGCGTACTGGATTTCAAGGACGCGATACAGCGCCTCCGCCCATTTCATGAGGCATTCGTTCGCCGCGCAGCTGTTACAGCTGCTGGCAAGCCCGTGAAGGGTACGAGATTTGCCCATTCCCACTCACAGCGGCTCATGGACTTCGCGGCCAAGGTCACCGGGGAAAACGGCTTGGCCCCCGTATCAGCCCGCGCAGCATATCCGTTCAAGATCGGAGATACGTACCACCGCAAGGATGTTTTCAAGATAGTCGGGCTGACCGCAGAGCCGACCGGGGGCAATTGGTTCACCGGCTATACCGCTCACGGCGATGACTGGTTCATTTTCTGCGGCGTCGGCACGGGTGGTCGAACAGGGCATGACTACGGCAACCACTTCGATGGCGACCGGCTGGTCTGGTTCGCCAAGACCAACACAAACATTCACCAGGCGTCGATCCAGAAGCTGATCAACCCCGACGGAAACGTGTACATCTTCTTCCGTGAAGAGGATCGTGATCCGTTCACGTTCGCGGGGCTGGGTAAGGCGGTTCAGGTGGCCGATCAGACCCCTGTTAAGGTGATCTGGAGCTTTCACGCCGGCGACGACACGCGCCTTCCGACTCAAACGCCGGAGGAGGTTGACGAGGATGAGGTCGGTTCAGTGCCTGAAGGTGCCCGGCGTACTGTCCAGGTCAACGTGTACGAGCGCGACCCGAATGCCCGGCGCAAGTGCATCGCAAAATGGGGGGTGAAGTGCAGCGTCTGCTCATTCGACTTCGGCGAACGGTATGGCGAGCTTGGTGAGGGATTCATCCATGTGCACCACCTCAAGCCCCTGGGTGAGATCGGGGAGCAATATGAGCTGAACCCCGTGACCGATCTACGCCCGGTTTGTCCGAACTGCCATGCGATGTTGCATCGAAAGAAACCGGCGTTGAGCATTGAGCAGCTTGTCGAGACAATGAAAAAACAGTGACTCATGGATGCGCTGACACTCGATTACTACGCCAAGAACGCAGAGCAGGTTGCCAATCGCTATGAATCCATCGTGAATGGGCTGGCACAACATTTCGAGCAAGCGTTCCCTCGCAACTTCCGGGTGCTCGATCTGGGGTGTGGTTCTGGCCGAGATTTGGCCTACCTCCACACAATGGGCTGCGAGGTGTACGGGTTAGACGCCACCCCGGAGCTCGTCGAATTGGCGCAGGCTTTGCACCCCGAGCTCAAGGGACGGATTGAATGTGGGGCTATCCCGGACGCTGGTGTGCCGTTTGGAGGTGGTTTCGATGGCGTTCTGTGCTCAGCGGTGCTGATGCATATTGGGCTGGAGCAGCAAGCCGCTGCGGTGGCGTTCATCAAGTCTTGCTTGAAGCCCGGAGGGAGCCTGCTCTACTCTGTCCCCAGCAAGCGTCACGATGTGAGCGAGGAAGCACATCGTGACGCTGCAGGGCGTCTGTTCATCCCTGACTCTGCTGGCCGTCTCCAGGAGCAGTTTGAAGCTGTCGGCTTTGTCTTGGTTGATCACTGGACCAATGCCGACAGCCTGGGCCGTGACGAAGTGGAATGGGCATCAGTGCTTATGCGGGCAGCTGAAGCCTGATCAGTCATGACCGGAGAGCTGTTCATCCCGCCCAGTCCGACCGTCGAGGATTGCTGGCGTGGTGTGGTGCTCTACGGAAGAAACACTGCCAGCTATAAGTTTGCGCTGGCTACCGCCCTGCTGACACTTCAGCCCAAATCGGGGGAGCTGATCAAGCTGGAGGACTTGGCCCCTGCTTTTGCCCAGTCAATTGCCGAGCATCTCCGGGACGCCCCGAAGCAGATCACTACGACCAATGGGAAATTCATCCAGGCTTGTCAGGCATTCAACCAAGACAAGAACCTGACCAGGTTGATCGATGCGACCGTGGCTTATGGGTTCGTCAACGTGATCGATGCCTTTCATGTGGTCGGCTCCAGTCCTGTTCATCACGCTTTTTTCATAGACGAGCGCAAGCCCAACCGGGGAATACGCATCACCGAAGAGTTCAGCCACATGATGGCTGGGCTCCAAGCCGACAATCTGGGCCAAGAAGTGGATGCGAGGTGGCGGCTGGTTGAGACTGCGTGGAACCTGGGCGTCTCAACCAACTTGCTGGCGGTTCAGCATGACGATGCGCTGGGTGAGATGTTTGCCCTGGATGCGGGGCAACGCCGCCGGAGCGTGACGAGCAGCCGCAATGCCCTCAATGGCTACCAGAAGGGGCGTTGCTTCTACTGCCACTCAGAGCTGCAACTGACCGGGGAGCGCATGAATGTGGATGTGGATCACTTCTTTCCGCATCGACTGAAGCAGGTCAACCTAGGCATCAACTTGGATGGGGTCTGGAATCTCGTGCTTTCATGCCCAGTCTGTAACCGTGGCCCGAAGGGCAAATTCGACCGCATCCCATCGATCCGGCTGCTGGAGCGCCTGCACCAGCGCAACGAGTACCTGATTGGGAGCCACCACCCGCTGCGAGAAACACTGATGCAGCAGACAGGAATGCAGACCGGCCAAAGAATTGCATTCCTGAACCGTGTCTACCAAGCTAACCAGCTCTCCCCTGCAATGGCCTGGGAGCCTGATTCATCAGCGTGATTGGCATAATGAATTTCAGATAAAGGGGACAAAGTTCATGTCAGATCAAAGTGCACAAGGAGGCGCACCGGCAATGATCGACACACGTCGGCTTGCCCGGGAGCTTGAGAAGTTCGCCACCGAGCGCAACTGGGCTCAATTCCACTCACCCAAGAACCTGGTGATGGCCCTCACCGGGGAGGCAGGAGAGCTGACCGAAATCTTCCAATGGATGACGGAGGAGGAGTCCAAGAAGGCTGGAAAAGACCCGGCGACAGCACACAAGGTAGAGCAAGAGCTGGCTGACGTACTCCTCTATCTGGTGCGCTTGGCCGATGTCCTGAGGGTCGATCTCGACAAGGCAGCAAGCGAGAAGCTCAAACTGAATGCCGAAAAGTACCCTGTGTCGCGTGCTTTTGGCTCCAGCAAGAAATACGACGTGCTGTGATGTTGGCCGACAAGCCTACCCACATCCTGGTCTACAAGGCAGCCGTCGCTGACTTCCTGAGGACAGTCGATAGCTTTGACATCGCCGAGTTGATCCATGAGCGCTTTCAGGCCATCACCGGCAAGAAAGTAGGAAAGTCAGAGATGGCCTCATGGCAAGGGTCTCTCGGGGAGATGGCCCGGGTGCTGCGACGCTCTGAGGTTGATGAGTCCGTAGGCGTGGGTATTGAGCTGTTTGCTCCGCAAGCCACCTCTCGCGTTGATTTTTGCCTTTCTGGCTATGACGGCGAAGGTCGCAAGACAGTCATCCTTATCGAGCTCAAGCAATGGAGCTCGGTGGAACTCACTGATCGAGACGCGATTGTCAGTACGGTGCTTGGGGGTGGCATACAAGATGTTCCCCATCCTTCGTATCAGGCATGGTCTTATGCCAACCTCTTTGAGGGCTTCAATGACGCGGTTGCCTCTGGGGAGATTCGTGTTGTGCCTGCGGCATACGTCCACAACTACAACCCAGCGCAGCCAGAGATCCGTGATCAGCGCTATCAGGTGTATCTGGACAGGGCTCCGGTTTTCTTGAAGGGGGAGTTGGCGCAGTTCCGGTTGTTCATTCAGTCGCACCTCAAGACTGGGGACGGAGCAGTGGTCTTGAATGAACTGATCACCAGCAAGATCGGGGCATCAAAAGAGTTGATCGAGGCGCCCAACAAGCTCCTAAAGACCAACAAAGACTTTGTGCTGATTGATGACCAGAAGCTGGTGTACGAAGCCATCAAGGACGCAGCAAAGGCTTCTGCCCCGGGCAAGCACAAGGTGCTGATCGTCGAAGGAGGTCCAGGCACGGGTAAATCCCTCATTGCGATCAACTTGCTGGTCAAACTGCTCAACTTTGGGTTGGCCATCAAGTACGTATCCAAGAACTCTTCGCCACGCCATGTGTACAAGAACCAGTTGGTTCGCTCAACGCTGCGGACCCGGTTTGACAGCCTCTTTGTTGGGCCGGACAGTTTTCACAAGATGGAGCCGAATACCTTTGACCTCTTGCTGGTTGATGAGGCCCACCGCCTGACTGAGAAGAGTGGGGTCTACGGCAACCAGGGTGAGAACCAAGTCAAGGAGCTCATTGAAGCGTCCAAGTGCACGGTCTTTTTCATAGACGAAGACCAGCGGGTTACTTTCAAGGATATTGGGTCGAAAGAGCAGATCAAGCGCTGGGCCGAGGCCAAAGGTGCCGAAGTCGAGGAGTACGAGCTGGTCTCCCAGTTCCGGTGCAGTGGGTCTGACGGGTACATCAGCTGGCTCGACAATGTATTGGGCATACACCCAACGGCCAACGACCTGCTCGATACCAAGCAATACGACTTTCAGGTTTTCGACACGCCAGCTGCACTGCACGCGGCTATTGAGGCCAAGAACGAGAACAACAAGGCCAGAGTGGTCGCAGGATATTGCTGGCCTTGGAATAGCAAGACCGACACCAGCCAGCTCGACATCGTGATCGGTGACGATTACCAGCGTCAGTGGAATCTGGCTAAAAACAGCAGTGTCTGGATCGTGACCCCGGGATCAATCGATCAAGTCGGTTGTATCCATACCTGCCAAGGGCTGGAGGTTGAGTATGTCGGGGTGATCATCGGCCCTGACCTAATCGTTCGCAACGGGGAAGTGGTCACTGTTCCAGAGGCAAGGTCGTCTATGGACCAGTCAATCCGGGGTTACAAGACACGCCTCAAGAGCGACCCAGAAGAAACGAGAGCCCTGGCGGATCGGATCATCAAAAACACCTATAGAACTCTGATGACCAGGGGGCTCAAGGGCTGCTTTGTTTACGCGACCGATCCAGAGACCCGTGAATATCTCCGCAGCAAAGCAAAGGCTGTCGAGTAATCAGGTAAGGCTGAGATAGGAATCGAGCAAAACATCTAGTTTTTTATCCGTTCAAGGGGGCAACCATGGATCACTCCCGTGATCTGCATAACAACCACAATGTGTACATCCTTGGGGCAGGCTTCTCTAGGCTTGGTGGTTTCCCGCTGATGTGGGACGTCATGTTGATGATGCGTGATGCATCAAAGCATCACGCATCCCTAGACCAGTTCCGGAGTCGATTCAGTCCTTGCACTTTTCGTAATCCGCACTCTCTTTAGGTGGTCGGAAGGTGGTGTTAGTACTCTCTGCACCTGACCCAACGACCACGCCCCACCACGCGGCGCAGCGATCCCCAGTTCGTTCAGCCTTTCAACCATCGCTCGCCGGCTCAAACCTTGGGCCTTGAACCCCTCCAGCACCGGCTTCAACCGCTCCCGGAACACCCGAGCAGCCTCCTGACGCTCCTCAAGGTGCCTGCGCAGGTTAGACGGTCCAGTAACCCCTAAAACCACGCCCCGGGCTTTCGCAGCCGCCAAGGCTGCACGGGTTCTCTCGCTGATCTGATCCCGCTCCCACTCGCTCATTACGGCGTGCATCTGGATCATCACCTTGTTCGCGTGCGGCATGTCAGCCGCAACGAAGTCCACCCCAGTCTCGATCAACCCTGAGACAAAGTGCACATTGCGGGCTAGACGATCCAGCTTGGCGATCAGCAGGGTCGCCCCAGTCTTGCGGCAACGCTCTAGCGCCAGACGCAGCTGGGGACGTTTTTCGAGGGCGTTGCTACCCTTGCCAGTCTCGACCTCCAAAAACTCCTCTACGACCGTTTTGTCGCCTCCGGTGAGGTGCCGCATCACGGCAGAGCGCTGGGCTTCCAACCCGAGCCCGGAGGCTCCCTGTCGTTGGGTGCTGACGCGGTAGTAAGCGATGAACTGCTGAGCCATGTGGGAGACCTCCGGGTGGATACATGAAAGGACGAACGTCCTGTGTGTATCCAAGCCTACGGGGCGGCCCGGGTGGCGTGAAGGAGGGTGTTGTATCGGCGAGGATGTGTGGGCACCAACGCCGTAGACGGCGGGGTGAATGTTTTGGATGCGGGTTGCGAAGGTGCTGTACCCCGGACCTTGTACCCCCTATGCCGATCCGAGTCCGGTGGTGGCCCTCGGCGCCGTTTTTCCTGCCAGCTTGAAGTTGTTCCTTATAGGGCGGCACCACCCAGGTCGAGTTTCTACAATGTGTTCATTGTTTTTTCGTTGAAGTTGGGCAGTTCTTATACCTAGTCTGGCAGATGCTTGAGACAATCACGACACGTCGCATGTGCCAGTGCATGACACACACTGGCTCGATCCAACCTGTAGCGGTAATGAATGTTCGGGGTTGGGTGACGGGGCTGGGCCCCTAGTCTAGAAGAGGTCGGCACAGGACAAGAGGTGAAGTTGCCCGGGAGAGCCCGGCGCGCCACTGCCTCGCCGATGAGGAATGCAAGACAGCCCGGACGCTTGATGTCTTGTTTTCCAACACAAGTGTGGCCGTCAAGCGAGGAACCTGTACCGAAGCAATAGGTGGCTTCAGGCGGCAGGAGGGCTGCGAACCTTGTTTCGACAGGGCTTAGCAGAAGTACGCCCTTCCTCCCCGAAGCCGAAGAAAAAAGAAGAACAAGAAGAAGGAGTTAGCCCATGAACTGGTACGAAGAACAGCACCACAAGCTGTCCATGGCGATCGCCAGGCTGGAGGCCACCCAGAGGCGTATAGAGCTGAATAGGCGGTCCAGCACCGTCACAGAGGAACTCCGGCGTGTTGCGCTGTTGCCGGCCTTGCATCAGGCTGATCAGGGTAGCCAATCTGAAGAGGTGACGGTATGAGCAAGGGCGCCCGTAAAACCCGCGATGAACTTGCGAGACGCCTGATGGAGGTGCTGTTGTCGCGCATGGATGCCCCAGTGTCTTTGACGGTCCCGGATGTGAAGCTGGAGCCCATGGAAATCGACGAGGACTGGTCGCTCTTGAAGGAGACCCACCCCGAAGTCTTCGAGGACAAGCTGGACCCGGCCACCATCAAACGCCTGAAGGCGACAGTCAGTGGCACGACGCCGACCACCATCCGGGTTCATAACCGTGTACTGCGGGCGTTTCGTCAGCAGGCAGATGAAACAGGTGTGCCCTACCAAACACTCATGAATCGCGTGCTGGCCGAAGCCGCAGATGCTATGGAGTAGGTGGGCTACCTATAAGAAAAGGGCATGACAGTTGTCCTTGGTGTTTTCAAAAACACTGCTCAGTTCGCAGCGTATGTACGTTCAGGCGATCAGCCGACCCAATTCCGCTTGAATCAACCCCAGCGGCTCCCGGATGTCTGCCAAGCCCAGGCTGACATAGTGCCGGTGCAGGACATCAGACTTGGGCGGGGTGTGGTTCAGGATGCGCCTTAGCACCGCATCACCAAGCCCCAGCCGCTCCCCGGTGGTGGCCACCAGCTTGCGTAGGTCGTGCAACATGAAGCGAGGTCCACCCTGACGCATCACCATGCTGTGAACGTGCTCAGCACTGACACCCCGAAAAAGCTCCTCCCCGGCTTCCAGCCCAGCACAGCGCCGCTCCAGAATCTCGGCCATCAACGGGGTAATGGGCAAGCTGTGGGGCTTGCCGTTTTTGGTCATGGGGATGCTCAACACGCCCTTGTCGAAATCGATCTGCTGGCGCTGCAGTTCCCGGCACTCGTTGCGCCGCAAGCCCGTGTAGAAGGTCAGCAGCAGAAAGTCGCGCTGGCGCTCACCCAGCTTGTCCACCGCCGCCCTCCACGCAGCTAAGTCGCAATCCTGTAACACCCGTGCGCGTGGTTGGGCACGGTCAGGCATCAGGCCCGCAGCCGCCAGCTTGGCGAATGGGCTTACCAACTCCAACCCATGTACCGCGTTGATGTACTTGATCAGCGAGCCCCAGAGCCCCCGGGACACCTCGACCAGGGCAGCCCCCTTGCTTTGCACGAAATCGCGGCAATGGTTCGGGAAAGCCCCTCCTTGCAGGTCTGCCACTGACCTGTCTAGCCAGTCCCCGAAATGTGTGCGCATCAGCGAGTCGTAACGCTTGCCGCTGGAGGCTTTGATGCCCTTGGCTTCGCAGTACGCCAGCAGCGCTTCAGCGACGGTCGGTAGAGCGTTCTTGACCTCCCGGGCGGGAAAACGGCCAGCCCGACATTCACGCAGAACTTCCATTGCCAGACTTCGGGCCTCATCAACGCTCATGAGTGGCCAATGTCCAAGCGTCAATCGAAATTGTTTGCCTGATACGCTGGTGGCTACCCGGAAGGTGCGGGTTCTGGCATTCATGCGGACGCAGAAGCCGGACAACATACGGTCACGCAGGATGCGTCCGTCGCGAGCGGAGCTTTTGAGCAGCAGAGATTCGGTGATTAGTGCAATCGGCATCAGTTTTCCCTAGGCAAAACCAAGAAATAATCTCCAGAAGAAATGGCGTTATTCGGGGCAAAGTGGAGTTGACAGACTTGCCATTAGTAGATCCATCCTACGATGGCCTTTTGCATTTTTCGGCTATTCTTGAAGCTCTGTTTGGCAAGAATTCTTCAGAGGCTGAAGGGGCAATGCTGGATGACACCGATTGAGTTTGAAGAACATTGCAAGGCGCTGCTTATGAGCGCTGGCTGGCAGGCGCGTACGACTTCAGGGAGCGGTGATCAGGGGGCTGATGTTGTGTGCGAATCCAGTGGCCGACGGTTGGTTGTGCAGTGCAAGTACTACAGCCAACCAGTTGGAAATGCTGCGGTTCAGGAGGTCGTAGGCGCAAGGCTTTTTTACACGGCACATCTTGCTGCAGTGGTGTCAAATGCAACGTTTACCAAGTCCGCGCAAGAGTTAGCAAAAAAATCTGATGTTGCCTTGCTTCATCACACTATGCTGACGAGATGGGCGAAAAGTCACCTTGGTTCAACTGAGAGATTGGTTGTCAATGTAGATGACATGGTGGCGATTTTGAACGCAATGGGCTATGTCACATTGCGTGGTGAGGGCGGCAGGTTTCAGATCACCATGCCGGATGGAGGGACCCGCCATATGGGAACCGATGGTGCATTTTTGGCATTTGCAGAGGGCCTGAGGCGTGAGTCTGCAGCACAAATCGACGGATCACCGACTTGACGTAGCGCCACGGCTCGTAGATGCAGACCTTCCGTGCACCATAGATTTGGTGATCAGTACAATCAGCACTAGTTTCCCCTAGGCAAAACGAGGACAAAACTCCCGGATTTCCCGGCAGTTGTGCGCCCGGCTTTCGTGATCTCCGCCAGCTGCTGCAGGCGTGGGTCGGGCACCTCCACCACGCCCACATTGGGCTCGATGGTGCGTAAGGGGTTGATTCCAAAGGAAGTTTCATGTCTCTGAAGTGCGGCATCGTCGGCCTGCCCAACGTCGGCAAATCCACCCTGTTCAACGCCCTGACCAAGGCGGGCATTGCGGCCGAGAACTACCCCTTCTGCACCATCGAGCCCAATGTGGGCGTGGTGGAGGTGCCCGATCCGCGCCTGCAGCAGCTGGCGGAGATCATCAAGCCCGAGCGCATCGTTCCGGCCATCGTCGAGTTCGTCGACATCGCGGGTCTGGTGGCGGGTGCATCCAAGGGCGAGGGTCTGGGCAACCAGTTCCTGGCACACATTCGCGAGACGGACGCCATCGTCAACGTGGTGCGCTGCTTCCAGGACGACAACGTGATCCACGTCGCGGGCAAGGTGGACCCGATCGCTGACATCGAAGTGATCCAGACCGAGCTTTGCCTGGCCGACATGGGCACCGTGGAAAAGAGTCTGCAGCGCTACACGAAGGCCGCCAAGAGCGGCAACGACAAGGAAGCGGCTGCGCTGGTGCAGCTCTTGACCAAGGTGCAGGCCGTGCTGGACGAAGGCAAGCCCGTGCGCACGCTGGAACTGAACGACCAGGAGAAGGTGCTGCTCAAGCCGCTGTGCCTGATCACCGCCAAGCCCGCGATGTTCGTGGGCAACGTGGCCGAGGACGGTTTCGAGAACAACCCGCTGCTCGACCGCCTGAAGGAATACGCCGACAGCCAGAACGCGCCGGTCGTGGCCATCTGCGCCAAGATCGAGGCTGAACTGGCCGAGATGGACGATGCCGACCGCCTGGAGTTCCTCAAGGAGCTGGGCCAGGACGAGCCGGGCTTGAACCGTCTGATCCGTGCCGGCTTCAAGCTGCTGGGCCTGCAGACCTACTTCACCGCTGGCGTGAAGGAAGTGCGCGCCTGGACCATCCACATCGGTGACACGGCGCCGCAGGCGGCCGGTGTCATCCATGGTGACTTCGAGCGTGGCTTCATTCGCGCGCAGACAATCGCGTTCGACGACTTCATCGCCTACAAGGGTGAGCAGGGCGCCAAGGACGCCGGAAAGATGCGCGCAGAGGGCAAGGAATACGTGGTGAAGGACGGTGACGTGATGAACTTTTTGTTCAACGTCTGACTCCGATGAGCGGGATTCCCCCGCTTTTCATCGAACCCCGGAATCCCCGCGATCCCGGGGTTTTTGTTTGGAGGGAACGATTTCGCAGTACAGGGTTTGTCACCACTGCGCGGCATTGATTGTTGAGGCCGTTGGTGCGAACATGTGCTCAGCGTCAACCGTGGAAAGGAAGGTGTGCCATGTCCATCTTCGCTCACTACCAGAGCCGGTACGAGGCCACGCAGGAAGAGGAGATGTCCCTGCAGGACTACCTCGACCTGTGCCGACGCGATCCCAAGGCCTACGCCAGCGTGGCTGAGCGCATGTTGCTGGCCATCGGCGAGCCGGAGGTGATCGATACCCGCACCGACCCTCGTCTGTCGCGGCTGTTTGCCAACAAGGTCATCAAGATCTACCCGGCCTTCCGCGACTTTTACGGCATGGAGGAAACGATTGAAAACATTGTTTCCTATTTCCGCCATGCCGCGCAGGGGCTGGAGGAGAAGAAGCAGATCCTCTACCTTTTGGGGCCGGTGGGTGGCGGCAAGTCTTCGCTTGCCGAGAAGCTCAAGTACCTGCTGGAGAAGGTGCCGTTCTACGCGGTCAAGGGCTCGCCGGTGCACGAGTCGCCGTTGGGCCTGTTCAACCCCGACGAGGACGCCCGCTTGCTGGAGCAGGACTACGGTATTGCGCCGCGCTACCTGCAGGCGGTGATGAGCCCCTGGGCGGTCAAGCGCCTGCACGAATTCAACGGGGACATCACGCGGTTCCGCGTGGTGAAGCTCTACCCATCGGTGCTGCGGCAGATCGCGGTGTCCAAGACCGAGCCCGGCGACGAGAACAACCAGGACATTTCCTCCCTGGTGGGCAAGATCGACATCCGCAAGCTGGAGGCCTATTCACAGAACGACCCTGATGCCTACAGCTATTCCGGCGGTCTGTGCCTGTCCAACCGCGGGCTGATGGAGTTCGTGGAAATGTTCAAGGCACCCATCAAGGTGCTGCACCCGTTGCTGACCGCCACGCAGGAGGGCAACTACAAGGGTACCGAGGGTTTTGGTGCCATTCCCTTCGACGGCACCATCCTGGCCCACTCGAACGAGGCAGAGTGGCAGACCTTCAAGAACAACCGCAACAACGAAGCCTTCATCGACCGCATCTACATCGTCAAGGTGCCGTACTGCCTGCGCGTGTCGGACGAGGTGCGCATCTACGACAAGCTCATCCGCAATTCATCGCTGGCCAACGCGCCGTGTGCGCCAGACACGTTGCGCATGATGGCCGAGTTCGCAGTGCTGTCGCGCCTGAAGGAGCCCGAGAACTCTTCGATCCACTCGAAGATGCGTGTGTACGACGGCGAAAACCTGAAGGACACCGACCCCAAGGCCAAGAGCCTGCAGGAGTACCGCGACTTTGCCGGGGTGGACGAGGGTATGACCGGCCTGTCCACCCGCTTCGCGTTCAAGATACTGTCCAAAGTGTTCAACTTCGACCACCGCGAGGTGGCGGCCAACCCCGTGCACCTGATGTACGTGCTGGAGCAACAGATCGAGCAGGCGCAGTTCCCTCCCGAGGTCGAGGAGAGCTATCGCCGCTTCCTGAAGGAATACTTGGCGCCGCGCTATGCCGAATTCATTGGCAAGGAGATCCAGACCGCCTACCTGGAGAGCTATTCCGAGTACGGCCAGAACGTGTTCGACCGCTACGTCACCTACGCCGACTTCTGGATCCAGGACCAGGAGTTTCGCGATCCCAACACCGGCGAGATGCTGGACCGCCAGGCGCTCAACGACGAGCTGGAAAAGATCGAGAAGCCGGCAGGCATTTCCAACCCGAAGGACTTCCGCAACGAAGTGGTGAACTTCGTGTTGCGCGCCAGGGCCAAGCACGATGGCCGAAACCCCGCCTGGACCAGCTACGAGAAACTGCGTTCGGTGATCGAGAAGAAGATGTTCTCCACCACCGAGGACTTGCTGCCTGTCATTTCCTTCAACGCCAAGGCCAGTGCCGACGAGCAGAAGAAACACCAGGACTTCGTCAACCGCATGGTTGCCAAGGGCTACACCGAAAGCCAGGTGCGCCTGCTGGCCGAATGGTATTTGCGGGTGCGCAAGTCGTCCTGAACGTGGCTCGGGGCGCCTGGCCGCGGGCATGTGCCGGGGCCAGGTGGCATACAACTTTCGGGGGAGCAGGCTGATGAGCCAGTTGGTGCACATCGTCGATCGGCGTACCGATGCTCGCAACAAGAGCACCGTGAACCGCCAGCGTTTCCTGCGCCGCTTCAAGGGGCAGATACGCGACGCTGTGCGCAAGGCGATAGGGCGGCGCAATGTGCGCGACATCGATGCCGGCGAGGAGGTGCACATCACTGGCAAGGACATCTCAGAGCCGCAGTTCCGCCAGGGGCGGCCCGGGGTGTGGCGCCGCGTCAACGCGGGCAACGACCGTTTCGTCGTGGGTGACGAGGTGGAGCGTCCCAGCGGTTCGTCCGGTGGAGGCAGCGGCCAGGCAAGCAACGAAGGCGAGAGCCTGGATGACTTCGTCTTCACCCTCACCCGTGAGGAGTTCCTCGATATTTTTTTTGACGACCTGGCGCTGCCCAACCTGGTGAAAACGCAGCTCGCGCAGATCAAGGAATACCAGAGCCGCCGCGCGGGTTACACCCAGACCGGGACGCCTGCCAACATCAGCATCCGCCGCAGCATGCGCGGGGCGGCGGGGCGGCGCATAGCGCACGGCACGCCGCTGCGCCAGCGCCTGGAAGCCCTGCAGCAGGAGTGGGAGCAGGTGGTGGCCGAGCGCGGAGAGGGCGACTCGCGTGCACGCGAACTGCAGGAGGAAATGGCGCACCTGCGCGCGCGCCTGGAGGCCATTCCCTTCATTGACGAGTTCGACTTGCGCTACACCCACCGCGTGCGCGTGCCGCAACCCTCCACGCAGGCGGTGATGTTCTGCCTGATGGACGTGTCGGGCTCGATGGATGAGGAGCGCAAGCAGGTGGCCAAGCGCTTTTTCATGCTGCTCTACCTGTTCCTGCGCCGCACCTACGAACGGATCGATCTTGTGTTTGTGCGCCACCACACTCAGGCGGCGGAGGTGGACGAGGACGAGTTCTTTCATTCCCGCGAATCGGGCGGAACGGTGGTTTCCAGCGCGCTGGCGCTGACGCTCAAGATCGTGCGCGAGCGTTATGGCAGCCAGGCATGGAACGTGTACGTGGCCCAGGCGTCGGACGGCGACAACTGGAACGCCGACTCCCCGCTGTGCCGCGAACTGCTGGACGAGTCGCTCCTGCCGCTGTGCCAGTACTACGCGTACATCGAGATCAATGACGCCGTGCCGCGCAACCTGTGGGAGGAATACGCCAAGCTGCTGCCGGAGCACAAGGAGCGTTTCGCCATGCAGCGCATCATCGAGCCGTCGGACATCTTCCCGGTGTTTCGCAGCCTGTTCAAGAAGAGGCTGGCATGAGCCGCGGCAAGAAGCTCGCGCCATTGCCGCAGGGGTCGGAGTGGACATTCGATGCCCTGCGGCAGTACGACACCGCACTGGAGCGGCTGGCACACCAGCACAAGCTGGACCTGTACCCACACCAGATCGAGATCATCACCGCCGAGCAGATGCTCGATGCCTACGCTTCCATCGGCATGCCGGTGCTCTACCACCACTGGTCCTTCGGCAAGCATTACCTGGCGCAGGCCAAGCAGTACCAGCGCGGGCAGATGGGGCTGGCGTACGAGATCGTCATCAACTCCAACCCCTGCATCGCCTACCTGATGGAGGAAAACACCCTGACCATGCAGGCGCTGGTGATCGCGCATGCCGCCTACGGGCACAACGCCTTCTTCAAGGGCAACCACCTGTTTCGCACCTGGACGTCGGCTGACGCCATCATCGATTACCTGGTGTTTGCCCGCAACTTCATTGCCGAGTGCGAAGAGCGCCATGGGGTGGCGGCGGTGGAGCCCCTGCTGGACGCCTGCCATGCCTTGATGAACGTGGGCGTGGACCGTTACCGGCATCCTGCCAAGCTCTCGCTGGAGAAGGAGCGCCAGCGGCAGCGCGAGCGCGAGGTGTACCTGCAGCAGCAGGTCAACGAACTGTGGCGCACCCTGCCGCAGGCGCCTGGCAAGGAGGCCGTGGCGCAACCCCGCCGCTTTCCTGAAGAGCCCGAGGAAAACGTGCTCTACTTCATCGAAAAGAACGCCCCGTTGCTGGAGCCCTGGCAACGCGAGGTGGTGCGCATCGTGCGCAAGGTGGCGCAGTACTTCTACCCGCAGCGCCAGACGCAGGTGATGAACGAGGGCTGGGCCACCTGGTGGCACCACCACCTGCTGCATGGCCTGTACGAGCAGGGGCTGGTGGGCGACGGCTTCATGCTGGAGGTGCTGCACATGCACACCAACGTGGTGGCGCAGCGGCCCTTCCACCACCCGCACTACGACGGGCTCAACCCCTACGCCCTGGGTTTCGCGATGTGGCGGGACATCCGGCGCATCTGCGACACGCCTACCGACGAGGACCGCGAGTGGTTTCCCGACCTGGCGGGCAGCAACTGGCTGGAGAGTTTCGATTTTGCGATGAGGAACTTCAAGGACGAGAGTTTCATCGCACAGTACCTGTCGCCAAGGCTGATGCGGGAGTTCCGTTTGTTTGCCGCCGTGGACGACGACCACCAGCCGCGCGTGCGCATCGAGGCCATCCACGACGAGCGTGGTTACCGCCGGCTGCGCACTTTGCTTTCCCAGCAGTACGATCTGGGCGGGCGCGAACCTGACATACAGGTGTGGAACGTCGATACGCGGGGTGATCGCACGCTCACGCTGCGGCACCAGGAGCGCGACCGGCACCCCCTGGCCGACAGCGCAGATTCGGTTTTGCAGCACATCGCGCTGCTGTGGGGTTTTCCTGTCCGTATCGAAACGGTGGATGCGGCTGGGCAGGTAAGGCAGGTCCGGGAGTGTTCTCCAGCCAGGGATTGAGGCATGGTTGCCAAAGGACATAGGAGTTAGGCAGATGTATCGCAAGCGTCCAGTGCACATCGGGCTGTCGGCCCGCATCTTCCACCCCGAGGCGGGGGGCGTTGGCCTAAAGGGCAAGACCCTGCAGGTGCTGGAGCAGTCCGTGGCGCAGTGGGCTGCCTCGCGCGACACGCTGGTGCTCATGGTGCCTTCGGTGTTGCAGGACGGGCCGCTGATGCGAAGCAGCATCCGCGTCAGCGACTATGCCGAGTACCTGGATGGCCTGATCCTGCAAGGTGGGGCCGACGTCAGCCCCAAGGCCTACGGTGAGGAGCCGCTCAAGCCAGAGTGGAGCGGCGACGCCGTGCGTGACGCCTACGAGCTGGAGCTGGTGCACGAGTTCATGGAGGCGCGCAAGCCCATCCTGGGCATCTGCCGGGGCATGCAGCTGATCAATGTGGCGCTGGGCGGCAGCCTGTATCAGGACATTCCCACCCAGTGTCCCGAGTCTGCCGGGCACGAGTCGCCCGACTACGACCGCAACGCGCACGAGGTGGTGTTCACGCCCGGGGGCAAGCTGGCCGAGTGGTTCCGCGACGCGCCCAGTGGGCGGCGTGTGGCGTCCATCCACCACCAGGCGGTCAACCGGCTGGGCAAGGACGTGGTGGTGGAGGCCACGGCGCCCGACGGTGTGGTGGAGGCGATCCGCTGGACTGGGCGCGGCTTTGTGTGCGGCGTGCAATGGCACCCGGAGTTCCATCACCTGGGGGGCGAGGAGATGCTGGACTGCTCGCCGCTGTTGGATGCTTTCCTTGCGGCCGCACGCAAGTAAAATAGCAAAATTCCAAGGAGCGCTGCAGCGGCGCGCCGGTTGCAGGGCAACGGGCGTCCGTCAGGCTTGGACTTCCCCGAACACAACCGCGCTCACCTGAATGTGCCCTTGCAGGTGAGTGCCGTGTCCAACCCCCATCCCCCCGCCAACGTGAATTTCGCATCCCAGGCCGCCAGCGCGGCCCGTGCTTCCGTGCCGCCCATGCTGCTGTCCGGCCTGGAGCCGCTGCTCATCGACGAAAGCAGCCTGTTCGTGAACATCGGTGAGCGCACCAACGTCACCGGCTCCAAGGCGTTCGCGCGCATGATCCTCAACGGCCAGTACGAAGAGGCGCTGGCCGTGGCGCGCCAGCAGGTGGAAAACGGCGCCCAGGTCGTGGACGTGAACATGGACGAGGCCATGCTGGACAGCCAGGCCGCCATGGTGCGCTTCCTCAACCTCATGGCTGGCGAGCCCGACATTGCCCGTGTGCCGGTGATGATCGACTCGTCCAAGTGGGCGGTCATCGAGGCGGGCCTCAAGTGCATCCAGGGCAAGGGCATCGTCAACTCCATCAGCATGAAGGAGGGTGTGGACGAGTTCAAGCGCCAGGCCAGGCTGATCAAGCGCTACGGCGCGGCCACGGTTGTCATGGCTTTTGACGAGAAGGGCCAGGCCGATACCTACGAGCGCAAGGTCGAGATCTGTGAGCGGGCCTACCGCATCCTGGTGGACGAGGTCGGCTTCCCGCCCGAGGACATCATCTTCGACCCCAACATCTTCGCCATTGCCACGGGCATCGAAGAGCACAACAACTACGCGGTGGACTTCATCAACGCCACGCGCTGGATCAAGCAGAACCTGCCCGGGGCCAAGGTGTCGGGCGGTGTGTCCAACGTGTCGTTCAGCTTCCGCGGCAACGAACCCGTTCGCGAGGCCATCCACACCGTGTTCCTGTACCACGCCATCCAGGCGGGCATGGACATGGGCATCGTCAACGCCGGCATGATTGGCGTGTACGACGACCTGGACGCCGAGCTGCGCGAGCGTGTGGAAGACGTGGTGCTCAACCGCCGCCCGGACGCGACCGAGCGCCTGCTGGAGATCGCCGAGAGCGTGAAGGGTGCGGCCAAGGACGACAGCACGCGCAACGCTTGGCGCGCCCTGCCGGTGCGCGAGCGTTTGACGCACGCCCTGGTGCACGGCATCAACGAACATATCACCGAAGACACCGAGGAAATGTGGCAGGCCCTGCGTGCCGACGGCGGACGGCCGCTGCACGTCATCGAAGGCCCGCTGATGGACGGCATGAACGTGGTGGGCGACCTGTTCGGCCAGGGCAAGATGTTCCTGCCGCAGGTCGTCAAGAGCGCGCGCGTGATGAAGCAGGCCGTGGCCCACCTGGTGCCCTACATCGAAGAGGAAAAGCGCCAGCTCCAGGCCGCCGGGGGCGACGTCAAGTCCAAGGGCAAGATCGTCATTGCCACCGTCAAGGGCGACGTGCACGACATCGGCAAGAACATCGTGACCGTGGTCTTGCAGTGCAACAACTTCGACGTGGTCAACATGGGCGTGATGGTGCCCTGCCACGAAATCCTGGCCAAGGCCAAGGAGGTGGGTGCGGACATCGTGGGCCTGAGCGGCCTGATCACCCCGAGCCTGGAAGAGATGCAGTACGTGGCGGGGGAAATGGAGAAGGACCCGCACTTCCGCGAGCGCGGCATTCCCTTGCTGATTGGCGGCGCCACCTGCAGCCGCGTGCACACGGCGGTGAAGATTGCGCCCAACTACAGCGGCCCCGTGGTGTACGTGCCCGACGCCTCACGCAGCGTGGGTGTGGCGCAGAGCCTGCTGGGCGACGGCAAGGACAGCTACCTGACCGAGCTGCGCACCGACTACGACAAGGTGCGCACCCAGCATGCCAACAAGAAGCAGGTGCCCCTGTGGCCCCTGGCCAAGGCGCGTGCCAACAAGACCCCACTGGACTGGAGCGCGTATGCCCCCGTGGCGCCCAAATTCACCGGGCGGCGCGTGTTCAAGAACTTCGACCTGGCCGAGCTGGAGAAGTACATCGACTGGGGCCCCTTCTTCCAGACCTGGGACCTGGCCGGCCCTTACCCTGCCATCCTGGATGACGAGGTGGTGGGCGAGCAGGCCAAGCGCGTTTTTGCCGACGCCCAGGCCATGCTGAAGAAGATTGTGGAAGGGCGCTGGCTCACGGCCAACGCCGTGGTGGGCCTGTACCCGGCCAACACGGTGAACGACGATGACATCGAGCTGTATGCCGACGAATCCCGCACGGAGGTGGCGCTGACCTGGCACGGCATGCGCCAGCAGACCGAGAAGCAGGAGATTGACGGCGTGATGCGCCCCAGCCGCTGCCTGGCCGACTTCGTGGCGCCCAAGACCTCGGGCGTGGCAGACCACGTGGGCATGTTCGCGGTGACGGCAGGCATTGGTGCCGACAAGCGCGCCGCTGCCTTCGAGGCCGCGCAGGACGACTACAACGCCATCATGCTCAAAGCCCTGGCCGACCGCCTGGCCGAGGCCTTTGCCGAATGCCTGCACCAGCGTGTGCGTACCGACTTGTGGGGCTACGCCCCGCACGAAGGCCTGAGCAACGAAGAGCTGATTGCCGAGAAGTACCAGGGCATCCGCCCGGCGCCGGGCTACCCCGCCTGCCCAGACCATTCGGTGAAGCGCGACATGTTCGCCCTGCTGCACTGCGACGAGATTGGCATGGGCCTGACCGAAAGCCTGGCCATGACCCCGGCGGCCAGCGTGAGCGGTTTCTACATCGCCCACCCCGAGAGCAGCTACTTCAACGTCGGCAAGATCGGCCACGACCAGTTGGCCGACATGGCCCGGCGGCGCGGCATGGGCGAGGCCGAATTGGAGCGTCTGCTGGCCCCCAACCTCTGAGTCGCCAGAGGGAGGTTCACAACCGCTTTGGTTGCGCGCACAATGCTGTGCATGAAGCCAAGACGCGGATTCCTTCAACTTCTGTTGCTGGGAGGCTGGCCCAGCGGATGGCTCTTGGCTGCGGGCACACGGCCGCAACCGCCGGGCCTGCGGCGCGTGCGTGGCGACGTGCGTGTCAACGGCGAACCCGCTCAGGAGGGGCGTCTGGTACTGCCAGGTGACGTGATCACCACCGGGGCTGACGGCGAGGCCGTGTACGTGCTGGGCAACGACGCCTACCTTCTGCGTGCCCACACCGAGGTGCGCCACGAACCACAGGGCAACCCCGGTCTGCTGCAGATCGTGCAGGGCAAGATTCTTTCCGTGTTCGGCCCCGGGGCTAGGCGGCTGGAAACGCAGTCGGCCATCATCGGCATCCGTGGCACAGGCTGCTATATCGAGGCAGCGCCTCAACAGACATACTTTTGCCTGTGTTACGGCCGGGCAGAAGTGGTCCCAACGGCTGACCGTTCCCGGTCATTCGACTTGGCCACCACATACCACGACCGGCCTTACCTGATCGGTTCTTACGCAGGCGCCCCGCTGATGCAGGCCGCACCCGTCATCAACCACACGGACGCCGAGCTCATCATGCTGGAGGCGTTGAAAGGCCGCCGCCCGCCTTTCATGCAGCAGGGCTATTCGCCGCGCTACTGACGCTCAGGCGAATGCTCAGCTGTTGCAGTTGGCGCGCACTTCGTCAATGCTGGTCAGGCCGGCCAGCACCTTGGGAATGCCGTCCTGACGCAGTGTGCGGAAGTCGTGCGTTTCCATGGCGGTGCGCAGCAACTCCGCGGCGGGGGCCTTGAGTTGGATGAGCTTGCGCAGCGCTGCGTCCACCGTCATCAGTTCGTGCAGACCCACGCGGCCCTTGTAACCCGTCTGGTCGCAGCTCGGGCAGCCTGGCGCGTGGTAGCGCATCAGCCTGCCGTTCACACCGTGCTGCGCCAGCCACTCGGCGCGCACCTGGTCTGCCGCCGGGCGAAGCTCGGCAGGGAATGCATGGCTGTAGTCGGCAATCAGCTCGTCGATGAACTCTTCGCTGGCGGGTTCGCTGGTGCGGCATTCCTTGCACAGGCGCCGCACAAGGCGTTGTGCCAGCACGGCCAGCAGCGAATCGGCGAAGTTGAAGGGGTCCATGCCCATGTCCAGCAGGCGCACCACGGTTTCCGGCGCGCTGTTGGTGTGCAGGGTGGACAGCACCAGGTGCCCCGTGAGGGAGGCCTCGATGGCCGTCTGGGCCGTTTCCTCGTCGCGGATCTCGCCAACCATGATCACGTCGGGGTCGGCACGCAGGAAGGCGCGCAGCGCCTTGGCGAAGGTCCAGTCGATCTTGGGGTTGACCTGCACCTGGCGCAGGTCGGGGTTGGTGATTTCCACCGGGTCCTCGGCCGTCCAGATCTTGCGGTCGGGCGTGTTGATGTGCTGCAACAGCGCGTGCAGGGTGGTGGTCTTGCCCGAACCGGTGGGGCCTACGCACAGCACCATACCGTAGGGGCGCTCGATCACGCCTCGCAGGTCGGCCAGGTTCGCGGCCGACAGGCTGAGCTGGTCGATGGGCACGGGCTTGGCCGACGACAGCAGACGCAGCACCACGTCCTCGGCCCCCCCGTTGGTAGGGATGGTGGCTACGCGCAACTCCAGCTTGTGCTGTGACGAGTAGCGCGAGAAGTCGATCTTGCCGTCCTGCGGCTTGCGGCGCTCCGAGATGTCGAGGTCGCACATGATCTTGATGCGGGCCACCAGCGCCGAGCGGTACGTGTGCGGCAGCTCCATGTAGGGCACGAGCCGGCCGTCCTTGCGCAGGCGGATGCGCACCTTGCGTTTGCTGGCGAATGTCTCGATGTGGATGTCGGACGCCCCCTGGTTGAAGGCTTCCACGATCAGCTGGTTGATGAGCCGCACCAGAGAGTTGTCCGACTGCTCGATCTGCGGACCGTCGTCGCTGCCTTCGTCGTCCTGCTCGACACTCTGTTCCAGCGTTTCCAGCAGCTTGTCGGAGCTGGACGCCGTGTAGTCGGTCTGGCCCGTCTGCGCCGACGGGCTCCTGGCACCTTCCAGGCCGTGCCGGGCGTAGGCCTCGTTGATCTGGTTGTTGTCCAGCGAACCGCTGGCCAGCGCTGCGACGACTTTGCACTGCAGCGTGAATTCGAGTTCCTCGATCAGCGCCCGGCGCGAAGGGTCTTCGGCCGCGACGATCAGGGTGCCCTGGCTCCAGAGCAGCGGGAGCACCTTGAGGCGGCGCGCCAGCGTTACCGGCACGCGCCGCAAGGCCTCCTGGTCCATCGGGAACTTGGACAGGTCCACCACCGGGTAGCCCATCTTGCGTGCCAGCGCGGTCCGCAGGTCCTGCCGCGAGAGTTGGCCACTCTTGACGAGGAGTTCCCCCAGCGGGACGGTGCGCTCGGTCTTCTGCCGTTCCAGCGCTTCCTTGAGCTGCTGTTCCGAGACCAGACCCAGCGCGGTCAGTGCCTCACCGATACGGACCATCGGCATCTTGGACTGCTGCTCCAGTGCCACGAGAAGCTGTTCAGGCTTGACGATTTCCTTGATCACCAGGTAGTCGCCCAGCTTGCGGCTGCGCAGTGTTTCCTGCTCCCTGGCCGCCATTTCCACCTGGTCGTGCGTCACCACCTGCTGCTCGACCAGCACCTGCCCGATCGCCGCACCCAGCTGCACGTCACGGTAGTTTTCCCGGGGGATGAACACCCGTTCGACGCTGTCGTGCTCGTTCAGGGGCCGGAACAGGAACAGTCCCTGCTCCATCTCCACGTGTCCGATGGTCTCGCCTTCCTCGGTCTGCCCGTCGCTGAAAGTCAGGCGGTAGAGGATGCGAGTCCGGTAATCGAGCAGTTGCTGGAAGGCATGGGCGTCGATGGACGGCGTGGCCGCCACGCCGGTGGGTGTCAGTGCCGTCTTGATGCGAATCCGGCGGAACATCGAAAAGCGCAGGGGCATGCTCACCTTGGAGGGCGGCACCTGCACGTAGGCGGTGCGTTCCGGCAGGTTCAGCCCCACCAGCACGCAATCCCTGGTCTGCCCGTTGCTGCCTTCCACCTCGCAGGGCAGGTCCCCGGTGCCGGCATCCTGGTAACTGGCGTAAGGGGGGGACGGCCAGGGGGAAACGTTGGAGGCGGCGGACAGGGGGGCGGCGAGCATGAGCGGGTAGGCGTTGAATGTGGAGTGGGATGCCTGGGGATTGTGCACAAACTTGCTACTTCTGCCAACGATGCCGCGCAAAACAGGCCATTCTGTTCAGAGATGCGAGCGCCGGTACTGCATTGCCTCTGCCATGTGGGCGGCGAGCACCGTTTCGCTCCCTGCCAGATCGGCGATGGTCCGCGCCACCCGCATCGCCCGGTGGGTGGCCCGGCCAGACCAGCCCAGGCGGGTGGCCGCCGTTTGCAGCAGCTGGTTTGCGGCCGGTTCCAGCGAGATGTGCCGGTCCAGGGCGTCGCCTTGCAGCAACTGGTTCGGGTGCCCTTGGCGGCGGTGTGCCCGTTCACGCGCCGCGGCCACGCGACCCCGGACCTGCTGGCTGGGTTCGCCCCGGGGGGCTGCCATCAGCGTGTCGGCGGCAAGGATGGGCACTTCCACGTGCAGGTCGATGCGGTCGAGCAGCGGACCGCTGAGCTTGCCCTGGTAGCGGCTGACCTGGTCGGGCGTGCAGCGGCAGCTCTTGTGGGGTGCCCCCAGGTAGCCGCAGGGGCATGGGTTCATGGCTGCCACCAGCTGGAAGCGGGCGGGGAAGTCCGTCTGACGTCCGGCACGGGATATCCGTATCTGGCCCGTTTCCAGCGGTTCGCGAAGCGCCTCCAGTGCGCTGCGTGGGAATTCGGGCAGCTCGTCAAGGAACAGCACGCCGTGGTGGGCGAGCGAGATTTCGCCGGGTTTGGGCGGTGAGCCGCCGCCAACGAGTGCCACGGCACTCGCGCTGTGGTGAGGGGCGCTGGTGGGGCGCTGTCCCCACCTGTCGAGACGGAAGCGGCCAGCGAGCGAGGCAACGGCTGCGCTCTCCAGGGCTTCGTGGTCGTTCATGGGCGGCAGCAGCCCCGCCAGGCGCTGTGCAAGCATGGACTTGCCCGAGCCCGGAGGACCCACCAGCAACAGGCTGTGCTGGCCCGCGGCAGCGATCTCCAGCGCTCGCCGTGCGGCGGCCTGCCCCTTCACGTCCGACAGGTCAGGCTCCAACGCGTGGGATCGGGGTGCACAGGCCTCGACGGCCTGCCAGCCGTCTTCCATGTCGCCGCCTGGCGGCGTCTCTGCCGTGGCGAACTGCCGTGCCACGTCGAGCAGATGGCGGGCCCTGTAAACCCTTGCATCACGCGCAAGGGCCGCCTCTTCTGCACTGCCCGGGGGCAGGACAAGGCGTGCGCCTGCGGGGGCGCCGGGTGCGCAAAGGGCCAGGCCCATGGCCAGCGCGCCCCGGATGGGACGCAATTCCCCGCCCAGGGACAGTTCGCCGGCAAATTCGTACCCCGCCAGCCGGGAGCCGTCTATCTGTCCGCTGGCCGCCAGGATGCCCAGTGCAATGGGCAGGTCGAACCGGCCGGATTCCTTGGGCAGGTCGGCTGGCGCCAGGTTCACGGTGATGCGCTTGTTGCTGGGGAATTCAAGGCCGGCATTCTGGATGGCCGACCTCACCCGTTCCCGCGCCTCCTTGACTTCGGTGTCGGCCAAACCCACGAGCGTGAAGCTGGGCAGCCCGTTCGCCAGGTGAACTTCCACGCACACCGGTCGCGCATCCAGCCCCACGAGTGTGCGGCTTTGCACCAATGACAAGCTCATGTCCATCTACTCCCTGTTTTCTTCTGGCGGGCGCACTTTTTCTGTGCGCCTCGACTAAATGCACCTTATTGGTGCAATATCGCGTTTTGTTCTTTTCATCTTACCGCGCCGCGTCTGCCGCCAGGCCGGAGGTGGGGCGTCTCTTGGCGAGAGGGGGCAGCCTGGCATGTTTCTTGTTAGACCATTGCCGTTGTTCAATCCTTTAGAGAGACACACCATGAAGCTGGTAACCGCCATCATCAAACCGTTCAAGCTCGACGAGGTGCGCGAGGCGCTCTCCGTCATGGGCGTGCAAGGCATCACCGTGACCGAAGTCAAGGGCTTCGGGCGTCAGAAGGGCCATACCGAGCTGTACCGCGGCGCGGAGTACGTGGTGGACTTTCTGCCCAAAGTGAAGATTGAAGCCGCCGTTTCCGACGAACTGGTCGAGCGCGTCATCGAAGCCATCGAAGGCGCCGCACGCACCGGCAAGATCGGAGACGGCAAGATTTTCGTGTTCCCGCTGGAGCAGGTGGTGCGCATCCGCACTGGCGAAACGGGCGCCGAAGCCCTGTGATCAACCCTCACCCACAACAAAGAGCAAGCATATGAAAAAACTTCTATTGAGCCTCTGTCTGGGGCTGGGACTCACTCTGGGCGGTTTCTCTGCCATGGCGCAGGCGACCGATGCTGCGGCTCCCGCCACCGAACAGGCGGCCGCTGCTCCCGCAGCTGCAGAAGCCGCTGCGCCTGCTGCCCCCGAGGCAGCCGCACCTGCCGCAGCCGAAGCGGCTCCGGCCCCGACCGTCGACAAAGGCGACGTGGCCTGGATGATGGTTTCCACCCTGCTCGTGATCATGATGGTCGTGCCTGGCCTGGCGCTGTTCTACGGAGGCCTGGTGCGCAGCAAGAACATGCTGTCCGTGCTGATGCAGGTCATGGTGGTCTTTTCGCTGATCTCCGTGCTGTGGGCCGTGTACGGCTACAGCCTGGCGTTCGGCGGCGAGGGGCTGATCATCGGCAACCTGGACAAAGTGTTCCTGGCGGGCATCAACACGGAGTCGCTGGCGGACACCTTCACCGAAGGCGTGAAGATTCCCGAGGTGATCTTCGTGGCCTTCCAGGCAACGTTCGCTGGCATCACCTGCGCCCTGATCGTCGGCTCTTTCGCCGAGCGTATCAAGTTCAGCGCCGTGCTGCTCTTCAGCGTGATCTGGTTCACGTTCAGCTACCTGCCCATCGCTCACATGGTGTGGGGCGCCGGTGGCTACCTGCTCGACAAGGGCGCGCTGGACTTCGCTGGCGGCACCGTGGTGCACATCAACGCCGCCATGGCTGGCCTGGTGGGTGCCTACATGGTGGGCAAGCGCATCGGCTACGGCAAGGAGGCCATGGCGCCTCACAGCCTGACGCTGACCATGGTGGGTGCTTCCCTGCTGTGGGTGGGCTGGTTCGGCTTCAACGCCGGCTCCAACCTCGAATCCAACGCCGGTGCCGCGCTGGCCTTCGTCAACACGCTGCTGGCCACCGCCGCTGCCGTGCTGGCCTGGTCCATGGGCGAAGCCCTGGGCAAGGGCAAGGCCTCCATGCTGGGTGCCGCGTCCGGTGCCGTGGCTGGTCTGGTTGCCATCACCCCGGCCTGCGGTTCCGTCGGCCCGATGGGCGCCATCGTGATCGGTCTGGTCGCAGGCTTCCTGTGTCTGTGGGGCGTGACCGGCCTGAAGAAAATGCTGGGCGCCGATGACTCGCTCGACGTGTTCGGTGTGCACGGCGTCGGCGGTATCGTGGGTGCCCTGCTGACCGGTGTGTTCGCTGCCCCCGGCCTGGGTGGCACGGGCGCCGAGGACTTCTCCATCGCCAGCCAGCTGTTCGTTCAGGCCGAAGGTGTCGTGATCACCATCGTCTGGTCTGCAGTGGTTGCGTTTGTCGCCTACAAGATCGTGGATATGGTGGTCGGCCTGCGTGTCACCGAAGAAGCCGAGCGCGAAGGTCTGGACATCAGCTCCCACGGCGAGACCGCTTACAACCGCTGATCCGTCAACGTCACACACACCAGGCTGGCAGCCTGGTTCGGCCCGCGAAGCTTCGGCTCGCGGGCTTTTTTTCATGGGGCGGGCCGGGCTTGCCGCGAGCAGGCACAATCGCGGCCCATGGAATGGTTCATTGTCACGCTGGCCTCGGGGTTGGCAGGGTTTGTCGACTCGATCGTGGGCGGGGGCGGGCTGATTCTGCTGCCTGCATTGTTCGCCACGTTTCCCCAGGCGCACCCGGCCACATTGCTGGGATCGAACAAAAGCGCTTCGATCTGGGGGACCGCGGCGGCCACGGTGCAGTACGCGCGGCGGGTGGAGTTGAGCTGGAAGGCTCTGCTGCCTGCGGCCGCGGTGTGTTTCGGCGGTTCGATGGCTGGCGCCTGGCTGGTGACGGTGGTGTCGCCGGAATTCCTGCGCCGCATCCTGCCTGGCGTGCTGGTGGTGGTGCTGCTTTACACCTTGGCCCGCAAGGATCTGGGGCGTGAGCACCGGCCACGTTTCGCGGGCCGGGCCGAAACCCTTGCCGCCTGCGTCCTTGGCTTGACGATCGGTTTCTACGACGGTTTCTTCGGCCCGGGAACGGGTAGCTTCTTCGTCTTCCTGTTTGTCAGGTGGCTGGGGTACGACTTCCTGCACGCAAGTGCGTCGGCCAAGCTGTTGAATGTCACGTCGAACTTTGCCGCGCTGCTTCTCTTTGCATGGAAGGGGCACGTGTGGTGGCACCTTGCCATCGGTATGGCGGTGGCCAACGTGATCGGCAGCGTGCTGGGTACCCGCATGGCCTTGAAGCACGGGGCGGGCTTCGTGCGCGGCATGTTCCTGCTGGTGGTCACCGCGCTGATCCTCAAGACGGGCTGGGACGCCTACGCCGCCACGCCCTGACACGGCGGGCGCGGGTAGTCAGCGCTGCGCTGGGGGCCAGTTGACTTCGCTGACCGGCCTTGGCACCCCGATGGGGGCCGAGGTCTTGCCCTGCCGCGTGGCCTGGATGTCTTCCTCGCTGGGGTAGAGGCCGAGCAGGAGGTAGTCGAACACCCGGCGTGCGATGGGGGCCGCATGCGCTGCACCGAAGCCTGCATTTTCGACAACCACTGCGAGTGCAACCTGCGGGTCTTCCACGGGGGCGAAGGCCACGTAGAGCGAGTGGTCGCGCTGGTGTTCCTCCAGCCGCCGCGCGTCGTAGCGGTCCTTCTGGCCGATGGTCACCGCCTGGGCCGTGCCCGTCTTGCCGCCGCTGCGGTAGGCGGCGCCCGCGAACACGCGGGTGGATGTGCCCTCCGTGGTCACTGCCTCCATTGCTGACAGTACCTGCTGAACGTGGGTCTTGTTGTAGCCCAGCGGGGTGCCCGTGTCACGCACAGTGGGGGTCACGGTGCGTGACACGGAGTCCTGCGAAGCGATAGTCACGTGGGGGGTGTGACGGGTGCCACCGTTGGCCAGGGTGGCCATGGCGTTGGCCAGCTGCAGCATGGTGAAGCTGTTGTAGCCTTGGCCGATGCCCAGTGAAATGGTCTCGCCAGCATGCCAGCGCTTCTGTTCCGGCTTGCTGTAGGTGTTGCGTTTCCAGGCCTGGCTTGGCAGAACGCCCCGCACTTCACCACGCAGGTCGATGCCCGTGATCTGGCCGAACCCCAGCGGCTGCATGAAATCGTGGATGGCGTCGACCCCCATCTCGTTGGCGAGGGTGTAGTAGTAGACGTTGCTCGACATGACGATGCTGCGCCGCAGGTCCACGGCGCCCAGGCCATGGTCGCCATGGCTGCGGAAGCGGTGGTTGCCGAACATCCAGAAGCCGGGGTCGTTGATCACCGTTTCGGCCTTGCGCTTGCCGCTTTCCAGGGCTGCCAGCGCCATGAATGGCTTGTAGGTCGAGCCAGGAGGGTAGGTGCCTCTCAGTGCGCGGTTGAGCAAGGGTTTGTCGATCGACTCGTTGAGCGCCTTCCAGTTCTCGGTGTCGATCCCCTCGACGAACAGGTTGGGGTCGAAGGTGGGCATGCTGACCAGCGCCAGGATCTCTCCACTGCGCGGGTCGATGGCCACCAGCGCGCCCCGGCGATCGCCGTAAAGCGTTTCGACGAGATGCTGCAGCCGGATGTCGAGCGACAGCCGCACCTGGTGGCCGTTGACGGGCGGTGTGCTCGTGAGCGTGCGCACCGCGTGCCCGCCAGCAGACGTTTCGACCCGCTCGAAACCCGTGGTGCCGTGGAGCAGACCTTCGTAGCTTTGCTCCACACCGAGTTTGCCGATGTGCTCGGTGCCGCGGTAGTTGGCCTGGTCCTCGTCGGGCCAGTCCAGCATCGATTCCTTCTCTCGCTGGTTGATCCGCCCGATATAGCCTATGACGTGGCTGCCGGTTTCCCCCAGGGGGTAGTGCCTGAGCAGGCGTGCCTGTATCTCGACCCCGGGAAACCTGTGAAGCTGGGCGGCGACCCTGGCCACCTCCTCGTCGCTGAGGCGCGTGCGCAGGGGCAGGGAGTCGAAACGCTTGGATTCCGCCACCAGACGCTTGAACCGGCGTACGTCCCGTGCGGGAACCTCTATGAGCTGGGAAAGCGACTCGATGGTCTGTTCCAGATCGATCACCCTGGAAGGGGTGATTTCCAGGGTGTAGACGGACAGGTTGTCGGCCAGAACCAGGCCGTTGCGGTCGATGATCTGGCCCCGGCTGGGCACGATGGGGATGACCGCCGTGCGGTTGGTCTCGGCCTGGGTGGCGAGTTCGTCGTGCCGCTGTATCTGCAGGTGCACGAGGCGCAGCGTGATCAGTCCGAACGCAACCAGCACCGCTGCGGCGGCCACCAGCACACGGGTCCGGAACAGGCCCAACTGGTGCTCGATGTCCTTGAGCTCGGTCATGCGCGGTTCAGATGGGCCGGTTTTCGTCGAGGTCGTGGGCGCGCCGCTGCGGTGCGAGCAGCACAATCGTCACCAGCGGCCACAGCAGCGACTCCAGCAACGGGGCCAGCATGAGCGGCCAGCCCGGCCAGCCGTGTCCGGCCAGCAGCCGCGTCATCAGCTGGATGACGTGCGCCACGATGAACAGTGGCAGTGTGTGCACGGCCTGGGTGCGCAGGTCAAACCAAAGGATGCGGCGGTGGATGACGATGGCCAGGTAGGTCAGCACCGTGTAGGCCAGGGCATGCTGCCCGAGCAGGGAGCCCTGGTGCACATCGAGCAGCAGGCCGAAGGCGAAGCCCGCGCCCACGCCCACCCGCAAAGGCTGGTGGATGCTCCAGAACACCAGGCACAGGGCCAGGAAATCCGGTATCCAGGCCGCGCGGCCCGCCAGGCCGATGTGCACCAGCATGTTCAGGAACAGCGCCCCGAAAAGGGTGCTCCAGATGAACCACGGGCTGGCTGGCAACAGCAAGGCCTGGCCCGGACGCATGATCATCGCTTCTGCTCCTTGTCGGTCAGGGCGTCCAGTGGTTTTTTCTCCTGGGGGTCGACCACCAGCACGTGAAGCGAGTGGTCCATCTTGGCCATGGGTTCGCACAGAATGCGGGCAAAACCTGCCTGGCCCCGGCTGGAGACTTCCGTGACCCGGGCCACGGGCAGGCCCGGCGGGTAGACGCCGTCGATACCGCTGGTGGTGAGGATGTCACCCGCTTCCGTGTCGGTGCTGGCCCGCACGAAGCGCAGCTCCAGTTGGCCGCCGCCGGCTTGCGACAGCCCGTACGCCAGGCTGCGCTGACCAGTGCGCGTGTTCACCACGGGGATCACCTGCTGCCGGTCTATCAGCAGCGTCACCTCGGAGGCCATGGGGTACACGCGGGTCACCTGTCCCAGCACACCGTAGCCGTCCATCACCGCAGACCCGAGCAGCACGCCTTGCACGCTCCCGCGGTTGATGACGACCTTGTGTGAATAAGGGTCGGCCGTCTCGTACAGCACCTCGGCGCCCCGCGCGCCCACTGGCAAGCGCTCTCCCATGCTCAGCAGCGTTCGCAGTTCGCGGTTCTCCTGGGCAAGGTGTTCCACCAGCGCGGCACGCTGCGCCTGGCGGGTGAGTTCAGCGCGGGCTTCCTCGGCGTCTTTCTGTGCGGCGGCCAGGCTGCTGAAGTGCTCGCCGGTCAAGCCTGCCAGGCGAACCGGCTGCAAGGCCAGCCATTGCAATGGGTACAGCGCGACAGAGACCGCCGAACGCACCGGGGCGGCCCAGTGCATGCGCACGTCCACCACCATGAGCAGCACCGCCACGGCGCTGAGCACCATCAGTTTGGACAGGGCCGACGGGCCCTGCTTGAAGAAGGGCGGGGGTGTGCGGTCTACGGTTCCCAGCGGCATGGCCGGCAACGCCCCGGGGTCACTCGTTGGTGAAGATGCTGCCGCCCAGGCGGTCCATGCGTTCCAGCGCCATGCCGCAGCCGCGCACCACGCAGGTCAGGGGTTCCTCGGCCACCAGCACAGGCAGACCGGTCTCCTCGGCCAGCAGGCGGTCCAGGTCGCGCAGCAGCGCGCCGCCGCCGGTCAGCATCATGCCGCGTTCGGCAATGTCCGCGCCCAGTTCGGGCGGGGTCTGCTCCAGCGCGGTCTTGACGGCGCCAACGATGTTGTTGATCGGGTCGGTCAGGGCTTCCAGCACCTCGTTGCTGGAGATGGTGAAGCTGCGCGGCACGCCCTCTGACAGGTTGCGGCCCTTGACTTCCATTTCCTTGACTTCGGAGCCAGGGAAGGCAGAGCCGATCTGCTTCTTGATGGCTTCGGCGGTGGGTTCGCCGATCAGCATGCCGTAGTTGCGGCGGATGTAGCTGATGATGGCTTCGTCGAACTTGTCGCCGCCCACGCGCACCGAGCCTTTGTAGACCATGCCGCCCAGGGAGATGACGCCCACTTCGGTGGTGCCGCCGCCAATGTCAACCACCATGGAGCCGGAGGCTTCCGACACCGGCAGCCCGGCGCCGATGGCCGCTGCCATGGGTTCCTCGATCAGGTAGACCTCAGACGCGCCAGCGCCCAGCGCCGATTCGCGGATGGCGCGGCGCTCCACCTGGGTGGAGCCGCAGGGCACGCAGATGATGATGCGCGGGCTCGGCTTGAGCATGGAGCGCGGGTGCACCATCTTGATGAACTGCTTGAGCATCTGTTCGGTGACCGTGAAGTCGGCGATCACGCCGTCCTTCATGGGGCGGATGGCCTCAATGTTGCCGGGCACCTTGCCCAGCATGGCCTTGGCCTCGTGGCCCACGGCCTGGATGGTCTTCTTGCCCTGAGGGCCGCCTTCGTGGCGGATGGAGACGACGGAGGGTTCGTCCAGGACGATGCCCTTGCCGCGAACGTAGATCAGGGTGTTGGCAGTGCCCAGGTCAATGGCCAGGTCGGTGGAGAAATGCCGACGAAACGATTCGAACATGTTTGAAAATCCTGTGCGGCCTGCCTGTGGCCCGCTTGGCCAGACGCGCGGGCAGAGCCGGGAATGTGTGGGTCAGCTGAAAAAACGGGGGGTGTTCCTGGCGACAGGGCAAAATCGGGGGGCACGGCGGCGAGCCCGCACGATACTGCCGCGTCAAACACGGGATAATACCGCAAGGCCTGTGCATAACTTGCGGTAACTTGCTGCTGGCAGGCGGTTTTTTCTCAGTTTTTACACGCGGTTGCAAAGCCGCGTGACACCAAACTCTCAACCCCATGTCCCTCACTTTGCAAGACATCGGCCGCATTGCCCACCTGGCGCGGCTGGAGCTGGACGAAGCCCATGCCCTGGGCATGCAGGCCAAGCTGAACGGCTTCTTCGACATCGTCGAACGCATGAAGGCGGTGGACACCACCGGCGTGGAGCCGTTGGCCCACCCGACCGCCGTGATCGACCACGTGGCGCTGCGCCTGCGCGACGACGTGGTGAGCGAGCCCAACCAGCGCGAGGCCAACCAAGCCAGTGCCCCCGCCGTGGAAGACGGGCTGTTCCTGGTGCCCAAGGTCATCGAGTGAGGCGAGCGAACAAGACATGAGTGAACTGCACCAACTGGATCTGACCACCCTGGCCGCCAAGCTGGCCGCACGCGAAGTTTCTAGCGTGGAGGTGACCCGCCACCTGCTCGACCGCGCCCGCCAGCATGCCAGCCTGGGTGCCTACCTGGCCTTCAACGAGGAGGCCAGCCTGGCACAGGCGAAGGCGGCCGATGCACGCCTGGCTGCTGGCGAGCGCACCCCGCTGCTGGGCGTGCCGCTGGCGCACAAGGACATCTTCGTCACCAAGGACTTCCCCACCACCGCCGGCAGCAAGATGCTGGAGGGCTACCGCAGCCCGTTCGACGCGACGGTGGTGTCGCGCCTGGCTGCAGCTGGCGTCGTGACGCTGGGCAAGCTCAACTGCGACGAGTTCGCCATGGGCTCGGGTAACGACAACTCGGCCTACGGCCCGGCGCACAATCCCTGGGACGCGGCGCGTGTGCCTGGCGGTTCGTCCGGTGGCTCGGCCGTGGCCGTGGCGGCGCGCCTGGCCCCGGCGGCCACCGGTACTGACACGGGCGGCTCCATCCGCCAGCCCGCCAGCTTCACCGGCATCACCGGCATCAAGCCCACCTACGGCCGCTGCTCGCGCTTTGGGCTGGTGGCCTACGCCTCCAGCCTGGACCAGGCCGGCCCCATGGCCCGCAGCGCGCGCGACTGCGCCGTGTTGCTCAGCGCCATGGCGGGCCCCGACCTGGACCGCGACTCCACCAGCCTGGACCACCCCGCCGAGGACTACACCGCCGGGCTGGACCAGCCGCTGGCCGGACTGAGCGCGGCCACCGCCAGCCAGCCGCTCAAGGGCTTGCGCATCGGCCTGCCGCGTGAATTCTTCGGTGAAGGCTGCGCCGCAGACGTGGTGGCGCCCATCCGCGCCGCCCTGGCCGAATACGAGAAGCTGGGCGCCACGCTTGTGGACATAACGCTGCCGCGTACCGAGCTGTCCATTCCCGCCTACTACATCATCGCCCCGGCCGAGGCCAGCTCCAACCTCAGCCGCTTTGACGGCGTGAAGTTCGGCCACCGCGCCAAGGAATACGCCGACCTGCTCGACATGTACAAGAAGTCGCGCAGCGAGGCTTTTGGTGCGGAGGTGCAGCGCCGCATCATGATCGGCACCTATGTGCTGAGCCACGGCTACTACGACGCCTACTACATCAAGGCGCAGCAGATCCGCCGCCTGATCGCTCAGGACTTCCAGGCTGCCTTCCAGCAGTGCGACGTGATTGCCGGGCCGGTGGCGCCCACGGTGGCTTGGAAGATCGGCGAGAAGTCCGACGATCCGGTGGCCGCCTACCTGGCTGACATCTTCACGCTGCCCGCGTCGCTGTCGGGTCTGCCCGGCATGAGCGTGCCGGTGGGCTTTGGTGCGGGCAACATGCCGGTGGGCCTGCAGCTCATCGGCAACTACTTCCAGGAGGCGCGCCTGCTGGGCGTGGCTCACCATTTCCAGCGCGCCACCGACTGGCACACCCGCGCTCCGGCCGGGTTCTGAAGGGGCAGATAAAACATGAGCAAAGCACAAGCTTCCCTGCTGGTGCAGGGTTACGAAGTCGTCATTGGCTTCGAGACCCATGCCCAGCTCTCCACGAACAGCAAGATCTTCAGCCGTGCATCGGTGGCCTTTGGCGCCGAGCCCAACACCCAGGCCTGCGCGGTGGACCTGGCCCTGCCCGGCACGCTGCCGGTGATGAACAAGGGCGCGGTGGAGCGCGCCATCCAGTTCGGGCTGGCCGTAGGCTCGCACGTGGCCGAGCGCAGCATCTTCGCGCGCAAGAACTACTTCTACCCCGACCTGCCAAAGGGCTACCAGATCAGCCAGTACGAGATACCGGTGGTGCAGGGCGGCGAGGTGAGCTTCTACCTGGGTGACGAGAAAAAGACCGTGCGCCTGGTGCGCGCCCACCTGGAGGAAGACGCTGGCAAGTCCCTTCACGAGGACTACCACGGCATGAGCGGTATCGACCTCAACCGCGCGGGCACACCGCTGCTGGAGATCGTGACCGAGCCCGACATCCGCTCGAGCGCCGAGGCCGTGGCCTACGCCAAGGAGCTGCACAAGATCGTGACCTGGATCGGCATCTGCGACGGCAACATGCAGGAAGGCTCCTTCCGCTGTGATGCCAACGTGTCGGTGCGCAAGCCGGGCCAGCCGCTGGGCACACGCCGCGAGATCAAGAACCTCAACAGCTTCAAGTTCATGCAGCAGGCCATCGACTTCGAGGTGCGCTGGCAGATCGAGCGTATTGAGGATGGCTACGAGATCGAGCAGGCCACGGTGCTGTTCGACCCCGACACGGGCGAAACGCGTGCCATGCGCACCAAGGAGGATGCGGCCGATTACCGCTACTTCCCCGACCCGGACCTGCCGCCGCTGGTGATTGAGCGCGAGTGGGTGGAGCGCGTGCGCGCCAGCATGACCGAGCTGCCGCGCGCCATGGCCGATCGCTTCGTGGCCAGCTACGGCCTGCCCGAGTACGACGCCACCACGCTGACGCAGAGCCCGGCCATGGCCGCCTACTTCGAGGCCGCCGCCAAGGCTTGCGGGCAGCCCAAGCTGGCGAGCAACTGGATCATGGGCGAGGTGTCCCGCCGTCTGAATGCCGAGGAGCGCGACATTGCCGAGGCGCCCGTGAGCGCGTTGCAGCTGGCCGCGCTGATCGCACGCATTGCCGATGGCACCATCAGCAACAACGCGGGCAAGCAAGTGATGGACGCACTGTGGGGCGGTGAGGCGTCGGCTGGTGAGCCGCAGGCCCAGGTGGATGCCTTGATCGAGGCCAAGGGCCTGAAACAGATGAACGACAGCGGCGCGCTGGAAGCCATCATCGACGAGGTGTTGGCCGCCAACGAGAAGAACGTGGCCGAATACCGCGCAGGCAAGGACAAGGCGTTCAACGCCCTGGTCGGCCAGGTGATGAAGGCCAGCAAGGGCAAGGCCAACCCGGGGCAGGTCAACGAGCTGCTGAAGAAGAAGCTGGGCTGAAAGATGCGCGGGCGGCCTGGGTGCCGCCTGTGCGGTTCACTGGCCGGCTTCGCCCCAGAGCCGGCGCAGCTGTGCCAGCTCGTCGTCGTAGCGCGCATTGATGCGCGACTTTTCGCGCTCCAGATCCGCCAGCTGCATGGTCTGGCTGCTGCGCTGCTGGGCATTCTCATCCAGACGGCGCCGCAGCTGAGGCGGGGCCTTGGCAGGGTCTCGCTTGTAGAACTCCAGCTCGTCATCGATGGCCCGGCGCTGCTGCTCCAGCGTGGCCATGTGCTGCTGGGCCAGCGCCAGCTGGGCATCGAGCTGATTCAGGGCTTCGGCGCGAGCCTTGTCGTGGGCCGCCTGGTTGGGAAAGCGCGAGGCCAGCAACCGCTCCTTGCGCTTTTCTTCCGCGGCACGGTTCTCACGGTCGGCTTGTGCCCGTTGGGCCGCCTCTACCTGCGAGCGCTCTGCCGCCGTGGGCACGGGCGGGATGACCCGTTTGACGCCGCCGCTGGGGTAGAGCTCGCGCTGCTCGCGGTCCATGCACTCGGCAATGGGCCGGTCGGACGTGATGCGCCGCCCCTTGGCGTCCACACAGGTGTAGATACCCGTCTGCGCCCAGGCTCCGATGGACCAGAGCGCACCCAGGGTGCCCAGGCCGAAGCGCAGGCTGAAGAGGCCTATGGCACCGGAACGCTCGGCCGGCTGGGCAGAACGGTTGGCGAGGGCAGAGTGGGCAGTGAGGTCCATGCGAGGGAAGTCAGTTCACACCATAACGGTCGCGGTAGGCGCGCACCCGGTCGCTGTGTTGCGCCATGCCCCCGCCTCTTTGTTGTTCCAAGTATTGCAGCAAATCCGCCAGCTTGGCAATTGCACAGACCTGCAGACCCAGTTGTTCGCTCACGTACTGCACGGCGCTGTAGGGCACATCGCGGACTTGTCCGTCGGGGCCGGCTTCCGTGGCCATTTCCTGCCGGTCCAGCGCGATGGCCACGGCGTGCGGTGTGGCACCCGCCGCCTTGATGAGCGCGATGGATTCACGGGCTGCGGTGCCCGCGCTCATGACGTCGTCGATGATGAGCACGCGGCCCTTGAGCGGTGCACCCACGAGCGTGCCGCCTTCGCCATGGTCCTTGGCTTCCTTGCGGTTGTAGGCGAAGGGCAGGTTGCGGCCCAGGCGTGCCAGTTCGATGGCCACTGCCGCCGCCAGCGGGATGCCTTTGTACGCGGGGCCGAAGATCATGTCGAACTCGATGCCGCTGGCCAGGATGCGCTTGGCGTAGAACTCTGCCAGGCGGCCAAGCTTGCCGCCGTCGTCGAACAGGCCAGCGTTGAAGAAATACGGCGAAAGCCTGCCCGCCTTGGTTTTGAACTCGCCAAAGCGCAACACACCCGATTCCACGGAGAATTGCACAAATGCCTGTGCCAGCGCGTCCTGTGCGCCTGGCGTGTTCGCTTCATCTACCATGGGGAATTCCTTGTTCAAACTGACCAGCCTCAACCTCAACGGCATCCGCTCCGCAGCCTCCAAGGGGCTGGAAGAGTGGGTTGCGGCCACTGCGCCCGATTGTATTTGCGTACAGGAGCTCAAGGCCCAGGCGCCCGACGTGGCGGGGCGCTTCGAGTCGCTGGCGGGCATGCGCGGTCATTTCCACTACGCGCAGAAGAAGGGCTATTCGGGCGTGGCTGTGTACAGCCGACACGAGCCCAGCGACGTGGTCATCGGTATCGGCAACACCGAATTCGACGACGAGGGCCGTTACGTGGAGCTGCGCTTCGACACGCCATCGCGCAAGCTCAGCATCGTCAGCTGCTACTTTCCGAGCGGTTCGTCCAGCGAAGAGCGCCAGGAGGCCAAGTACCGTTTCCTGGACCTGATCTACCCCTGGCTGACGGCCTTGCGCGCCGGGCGGGAGGTGATTCTGTGCGGGGACGTGAACATCGCTCACCACGAGAAGGACCTGAAGAACTGGAAGGGCAACCTGAAGAACAGCGGCTTTCTGCCCGAGGAGCGCGCCTGGATGACCAGGCTGCTGAACGAAGGCGGGTTGGTGGACGTGTACCGCCGCCTGCACCCCGACGAGACCGAGGCCGCTTACACCTGGTGGAGCAACAGGGGCCAGGCCTGGGCCAAGAACGTGGGGTGGCGCATCGACTACCACCTGGCCACGCCGGGCCTGGCAGAGCACGCAAGGTCGGCCCAGGTGTTCAAGGCACAGCGCTTCAGCGACCACGCGCCGCTGACGATCGACTATGGTTTCCAGCTTTGAACTGACGCCTGCGCGCTCTGGGGCGTCAGCCTTGCGCGCCGGGGCCGGTGGTGGCCGTGCCTGCGCGGCGCCGTGTCCACAGCTGCACCAGCCAGCCGTGCCCGCTGACCAGCACGACCCCCGCCAGCACCATGGCCGCGCCCGCCAGGAAGCTGGGCTCCACCGGCTCGCCCAGCAGCCAGGCGCCCAGCAACACCCCAAACAGCGGCGTGAGGAATGAAAACACCCCCAGGCGCGATGCCAGGTATTGGCGCAGCAGCCAGAACCACACCAGAAAGCTCGCGAACGACACGATCACGGCCTGGAAGGCCAGACTGCCCAGCACCAGAGGCGTGGGGTGGAAGGTGGTCTGCCCCATCAGCCAGGCGGCGGGCAGCAGGAAGGCGAAGGCGCAGGCCAGCTGGTAAAGCAGCGCCTGGCTCGCGGGCAGCGCGGCCACCCGCGTGGTGCGTATGACCACGGTGGTGGCGCCCCAGGCCATGCCGCCGAGCAGGCCCAGCAGATCACCCCACAGGATGCGTGACCAGTCCTCGTCATTGCCGGATTGGCGCAGCAGGAAGGCGATGGCAATGCCCGAGAACGCCAGCAGGATGCCCAGCCATTGCAGCGGCGCGAGCCGCTCGGCGGGCAGCTTCCAGTGCAGGCCGAGCGCGGCAAAGATGGGCGCGGTGTAGAGGAACACCACCATGTGCGCGGCCGAGGTGAAGCGCAACCCTTCGCCCACCAGCAGGTATTCAAACGCGAACAGCGCGCCCACCACCAGGCCGGGTTTCCACACACCCGCCACCTGCAGGCGTTCGCCCCGCCACCACATCAGCAGCGCCACCAGCGCAGCGGCCACGCCGGAACGCAGCGCAATCTGCAGCACCGGGGAAAAGTCCTGCGCCGTGGCCTTGAGGGCGATCTGCTGCATGCTCCAGGTGAGGCAGAGGATGGTCATGAGGCCGATGGCCCGGCCGTCGAGGGGTTGTCTGGTGTCCAAGGTGGGAAGCAGGGTTCGTGGGTCGGAGGGGTATTGTCTGGCTGACGGATGTTCAATACATAATGAAAAACAGACAGACCATGACGCCCGCCCGCCAAAATGCGCCGCACCCGTTCCGTTGCACGCCACCTGCACACCTCACCGTTCACCGACACGCTGCCCGGCCCGCTCTATTTCCGGGTGGCGCAGGTGCCGGCCGACGGCACCTACCCCCGGCACCGCCACAGCTGGGGGGAGTTTGTGTACGCGTTCAGCGGCGTCATGGAAGTCGAGGTGCAGGACCGCTACTACCTGGTGCCGCCCCAGTACGGCCTGTGGTTGCCACCCAACGTGGAGCACCGGGGGCTGAACCGGCAGGAGGCTTGCCACTGCTCCCTGTACGTTGCACCTGAGCACGTGCAGGGGCTGCCCGAAACGGTTTGTGCCCTGACGGTGGACCCGTTGCTGCGGGCGCTGCTCGACGAGTTGCGTTTGCACCCGCCGCCGCCGTCCAGGACGCCGGCGCAGGAGCGGCTCCTGCAGGTGGTGCTGGACCGGTTGGCCGCCGCCGAAGGCACGGGCAGCTACCTGCCCACGGCCGACGATCCGCTGCTTCTGCCGGTGTTGCAGGCACTGGACGCGGACCCGGGTGACGAACGGTCCGTGGCGCAATGGGCTGTGTACGCGCACACCACGGAGCGCACGCTGCTGCGGCGCTGCCAGAGCGGGCTGGGCATGACGCTGGCCGAGTGGCGCCAGCGTCTGCGGGTCGTCAAGGCCATGCCCCGGCTTCAGGCGGGGGAGACGGTGGAAAGCATCGCGCAGGACCTGGGCTACGCATCGGCGTCGTCATTCATTGCCATGTTCCGCCGCCGCGTAGGCGTGACGCCGGACGAATACCGCAGGAACGCCCCGCCACCAGGCCTGGCCACTGGTCATCCCGCGAATAGTTCTTGGGCGGGGCTGGGTGACGGGGTGAACACCGCATAGCGGTTGCGGCCGCCGCTCTTGGCCTGATACATCGCCTGGTCTGCCTCGCGCAACAGCTGGTCACCGTCTTTGATGCCGGGGCGGAAGTGGCTGATGCCCAGGCTGCCAGACACCTGGACGACCACGCCTTCGCCCAGACTCACGGGCTCACGCACCACCTGCAAGACGCGTTCGATGGCGGCGGTGGGGTCGGCGTCGCGGAAGAGCAGCACGAATTCGTCGCCTCCCAGGCGCGCCACCGTTTCGTCTGCCCGCAGGACCGCAGTCAGCCGGCGCGCCAGTTCGATCAGCAGGCGGTCGCCCGCCTGGTGGCCGTGCGTGTCGTTCACGGGCTTGAATCCGTCCAGGTCCAGCATGCACACCGCCAGCGTGCTCTGGTGGCGCTGGGCGTGGGCCAAGGCTTGCTCCAGCCGGTCTTCCAGCAGGCGCCGGTTCGGAATGCCGGTCAGCACGTCGTGGTTGGCCAGCCGGTCGAGCTCGCTCTGGTGCGCCTTGATGCCGCTGATGTCGGTGAAGATGGAAACGCAATGGCTGATGTGGCCAGTGCTGTCACGCACCGCGGCGATGGACATCAGCGTGGCGTAGACCTGTCCGTTCTTGTGGCGGTTCCACAGCTCCCCTTGCCAGCGGCCTTCCTGTTCCAGCTGCGCGTCGATCGCGTCGAAAAACGCCAGGGGATGCTGACCCGAGCTGAACCTACGGGGTTTCTGGCCCAGGGCTTCGTTTTTGCCGTACCCCGTGACCTGGCTGAACGCAGCGTTGACGTCCACGATGACGCGGTCTGCGTTGGTGATCATGATGGCTTCCTGGCTGGCATCGAAGACGCTGGCCGCCAGTTGCAGGCGTTCCCTGTCCTTCTGGCTCTCGGTCACATCGCGGATGTAGCCGTGCCAGGTGATGCAGCCATCTTCGCCGCGTTGCGGCGTGGCGTTGCCTTCCAGCCAGCGCTCGCCGCGCGTGGGGTGGTTGATGCGGTAGGTGTCGTGCCAGGGTTCTAGCGTGGCTGCGGATGTGCGGATGCCGTCTGCGACACGCAGCGCGTCTTCCGGGTGGATGACCGAGAAGACCGGTGCCGCGTCCTGCGCGGCGTCCTCGGGGCTGCAGCCGTAGATGTCCCGCATGCGTTCGCTGGAGTAGGGGAAATGCGATGTGCCGTCCGGCCGCAGGCGGTACTGGTACAGAACGCCAGGCGCGTGCCTGGACAGTTCCTGCAGCCGCGTCAGCAGTTCGGCGTGGATGGCTTCGGCCTGCTTGCGTCCGGTGATGTCCATGTGGGTGCCGAACATCCACAGCGGTTTGCCGTCGGCAGTCCATTCCCGTACCCTGCCGCGGTCGTGCACCCAGATCCAGTGCCCGTCCTTGTGGCGCATCCGCACTTCGCAGTCGTAGAAGTCGGCCTGTTGGTTGAAATGCGCTTGCAGCGCCTCGTTCGAACGTGCCAGGTCGTCGGGGTGGGAGAGCCTGCCCCAGGTTTCGATGGACACGGGTTCCAGTTCGCTGAGCCTGTAGCCCACGATACCGGCCCAGCGCTCATTGAACCGGGTTTCGCCTGTCTGCACGTTCCATTCCCAGGTGCCGGCCCGGGTGCCCGCGATGATGTTGTCCAGCCGGGCGTGTTCCGCACCCATGTGCTGGCTCAGGCGCTCAAGCGCATGCTGCGATTCGCGCAACTGTTCGTAGGGTTGGCGAACAGTTTGCACGAACACCGCCCGGTACAGGTAGACACAGGCCACCAGCTTGTAGACGTGCCCGGCCAAGTTGTAGACGTCGGTGACGTCTTCATAGAAGGTGAAGAACAGCTCGCCTAGCGCCATGGTGCCAGCCGCGCCAAGCAAGGCCGCCGCGTGGAACTGGCGAGGGTGCCGCATGCGCCAGCAAAGGATGCCGGCCGCCAGCGCGTAGAGCGCCACCAGCAGGTACTCGAAACCCACCTTGAACCCGGTGAGCCCTTCTCCTGGAACGAAGGTGGCCGGCAGCACGTGGGGCGCGGCCATGAACAGCCAGTGCAGGCCTGCCACGCCCGCGAGGATGGGCGCCAACACCCACCAGCGAGGGAATGCCGGATGGACTTCCCAGGGCAGCACGACGGCGGCCAACAGCGTCAGCGCTGCCAGCGAGCGCGCTGCCAGCCAGAAGTGGATGGCCTTCTCCGGGCCGTTGGGGGTGACATATTCCGGCATGCCATCGTAAGAGAGCATGTGTGAGAAATCCAACAAGGCCACCCCCAGAAAACCGCATGCCAGAAGCTGGACATTGAGGGGCACCTGATCCCGCCGGCCATTCCAGCCAATGGCGAAGACGATACAGGCGGTCACGATGCTGAGCGTCTCCAGGCCCATGTGCAGGGGCAGGTACCCCGCGATGCCCTTGGCCCCGGGCGGCGCCGGGAGGACATAGATCAGCCCGAGCAACACAGCCAGCCCCGCCAGCGTGAAGATGGTCTGACGTGCCTGGGGCTGATGGCTGGCATCAATCATTTGAAAGGTCAAAAATGACACTGAAAATTTTCCTTGGCCTGTGGCCTCGAATAAATATCAGTGTTGCTCCATGTTTTTTCGTTTTGAATTTTTCAAAGACGCAAAGAAACTATAGATGCAATGCTGGGGCGCTTGTTCTATCCCCAGCAACCCTGCGGGGTATTCTCAATCCCTGCGCCAGGCGTGGTAACGCTCCAGCCAGCGCAGCACGGTTTGCGGCGCGTGCGCACGCTTCCATTCGCCAGCCGTGTACTTGTTGGCTTCGGCCAGGGTGGGGTAGCTGTGGATGGTCCCCAGAATGCGGTTGAGGCCGAGCCCATGCTTCATGGCCAGCACGTATTCGGCCAAAAGGTCGCCAGCGTGCTCGCCAGCGATGGTCACGCCCAGGATCCGGTCCTTGCCTGGTTCGGTGAGTACCTTGACGAAGCCCTTTGCCGCGCTGTCTGCGATGGCGCGGTCCAGATCGTCCAGCCCGTAGCGGGTGACCTCGAAAGGCACACCCTGGCGCTGGGCGTCGGCTTCGGTCAGACCCACGCTGGCCACCTCGGGGTCGGTGAAGGTGACACGGGGAATCACTGTGCTGTCCACCTTGAAGCGGCGGAACTGCCCGAACAGGGCGTTGACGGCCGCGTACCAGGCCTGATGCGCAGCCGTGTGGGTGAACTGCCAGGGGCCAGCCACATCGCCAGCGGCGTAGATGTTGGGGTAGAGCGTTTCCAGGTAGTCGTTGGTGACGACGGTGCGCTGCGTGGGTATGCCCAGCTCTTCCAGCCCGTAGCCGCCAAGGCGGGCTTCGCGGCCTACGGCGCACAGCAGGGCGTCCAAGGCGTGACGGTGTTCCGAGCCCTGGTGTTCGGTGACCAGCCACTGGCACCCCTGGGCATCGCGTTCGGCGCGCAAAGCGCGGTGGCCGCAGCACAGCCGCACGCCATCGTCCGCCAGGGCCTGGGTCACCAGGGCGCAGGCGTCATCGTCCTCGCGGGCCAGCAGGCGCGGCGCCATCTCCACCAGGGTCACCTGGGAACCCAGCCGCGCCATGGCCTGTGCGAGTTCGCACCCGATGGGGCCGCCACCCAGCACCAGCAGGCGTGCCGGTGGGGCGTCCAGTTCGCCCCAGGCATCCCACAGCGTGTCGCTGGTAACGACGTTGACTTCGTCCAGCCCCGGCAGCGCCGGGACGATGGGGCGTGCACCCGCCGCGATGACGGTGCTGCGCGTGGTGAGCCGCTGCGTGCCACCGCCGTTCAGCCGGACTTCCACGGTCCACGGGTCCACCAGCCGTGCGTGGCCGTGCAGCACTTCCACGCCCAGGGAGGTGTAGCGTTCGGCGCTGTCATGCGGCTCGATGCGGCGGATCACGCTGCGCACGCGGTCCATGACTTCGCGAAAGGACAGGGCCGGCTCCATGTCGCGCAGGCCGTAGCGGCTGGCGTTGCGCATCTGGTGGGCCAGTTTGGCGCTGCGCAGCAGGGCCTTGCTGGGCACGCAGCCGGTGTACAGGCAGTCGCCGCCCAGCCGGTGGGCTTCCACCAGCGTCACCCTGGCCTTCACGGCGGCGGCAATGTAGGCCGTGACCAGTCCGGCGGCCCCGCCGCCGATGACCACGAGGTTGCGGTCGAAACGGCCCGGACGCTGCCAGCGGGCGTACACGCGGCGGCGTTGCAGCGTGCGCAGGCCCAGCCGCGCGAACCAGGGAAACACGCCCAGCAGCGCGAAGGACAAAAGCAGCCCGGGGGATGCAATGTCGCCAAGGCTGCCAATGCTGGCCAGCTGAGTGCCTGCATTCACGTACACCGCCGTGCCCGCCAGCATGCCGAGCTGGCTGACGCCGTAGAAGGTGAGTGTGCGCATGGGCGTCAGGCCCATGAGCAGGTTGATGAGAAAGAACGGAAACATCGGCACCAGCCGCAACGAGAACAGGTAGAAGGCGCCGTCGCGCTCGATACCTTCGTTGATGGCGCGCAACCGTGTCGCAAAGCGGGCCTGCACCCAGTCGCGCAGCAGGTAGCGCGCCACCCAGAAGGCCAGCGTGGCCCCGATGGTGGACGCGAAAGACACCAGCAGCAGCCCCTGCCACAGGCCAAAGAGCGCGCCGCCCGCCAGCGTCAGCACCGCCGCACCCGGCAGCGACAGGGCGGTGACCAGCACGTAGAACAGCAGGTAGGCGGCTGCTGTGGCCCAGGGCGCCTGTTCGCGCCAGGCCGCGAAGCGGTCCAGCCCGGCGCGCAGCCCTTCCAGCGAGAGGTGCTGCTGCACATCGAACGCCACGAACGCCAGGCCGGGCAGCAGCACCAGGGCAAGCAGGGCCAGTCGTCGGGCGTGGGGTTTCATCTTGTTGCGGCGGCACAGGGGGAAGGGCTGGCAGCTTAGCATTCCGGTAGCCGAGTGTCCTGCCCGGGGTATTTGCGCATGGGGCGCGGTGCCGGGCACAATGTCGGCGTAGCAGCTTGCCCACCCATGCCGTGACCGACATCGCCACCGTACCGCCTGCCAGCCAATATCCTCAGCCCCGCACGCCCGATCAGCTGTGGGCGCTGCTGCAGAACCCGCAATCCACGGCCCACGGTGCGCGGCACCTGGGCGAGGCGCTGGTCAAGAGCGGCGTCATCAACAACGAACAGCTCAAGGCCGCGTTGCTGGCGCAGTTCGAGGAACGCAAGATCGGTATCTACCGGCAGCTGGGCCAGCAGATGGTGGACAAGGGCATGCTCACCGAGCCGCAGTTGCGCCACGTGATTGCCGGCTGGCTGGGTAACCGCGTGCTGGACCCAGGGCAGTTCATCTTCGACCCCGAAGCCGTGGCCATGGTGCCGCACCACGTGGCCGAACGCGAGGCAGTGCTGCCGCTGATGCAGCACGAAGACCTGCTGGTGGTGCTGATGGCCGACCCCTTGGACAAACGCCTCCTGGATGAGCTGCGCTTCATGACGCAGCGGCGCATTGTGCCGGTGCTGGCCGCGCCGGGCACGCTGGCCCCCGCGATTGCCCGAGCCTACGAGCGCCAGCCGCCTGCCGAGGTGGCCGCCAAGCGCAAGGCCGACAACCATGCCGCCGCGCGTGAACTGGCCCTGGACCTGCAGACCGCCAGCGACGTGAGCAACGAGCCCGAGGCCGACGTGGTCAGCGAGTCGGACAACACGCTGGTGCGGCTCATCAATTCGTTGATCGAAGAGGCCATCGCGCAGAAGGCGTCCGACATCCACATCGAGACCGAGCCGCCGCCCAAGAAGGTGAAGGTGCGCTTCCGGCTGGATGGCGAACTGGTGCGCTACCTGGAGATCGAATCGCGTTTTCGTTACGCGCTGGTGGCGCGCATCAAGATCATGGCGGGCATGGACATTTCCGAGCACCGCAAGCCGCAGGACGGCAAGATCGATTTCGCGCGCTTTGGCGGCACCAAGACGGAGTTGCGCGTCGTGACCGTGCCCACCACCAGCGGCCTCGAAGACGTAGTGCTGCGCCTGCTGGCGGGCTCCAAACCTATGCCCATGGACAGCATTGGCTTGAGCCCGTCCAACCTGAGCGACCTGCGCCGCATGGCGCTCAAGCCCTATGGGCTCATCCTGGTGTGCGGCCCCACCGGCAGCGGCAAGACCACCACGCTGCATTCGCTCATTTCCGACATCAACACCGACAGCCGCAAGATCTGGACCGCCGAAGACCCCATCGAGATCACCCAGGAAGGCCTGCGCCAGGTGCAGATGAACCCCCGCATCGGGTGGACCTTCGCGGCGGCCATGCGCACCTTCCTGCGCGCCGACCCCGACGTCATCATGATCGGCGAGATGCGCGACGAGGAGACCGCGCGCATTGCCGTGGAGGCATCACTGACCGGGCACCTCGTTCTGTCCACTCTGCACACCAACAGCGCGCCTGAAAGTATCACGCGGCTGCTGGAGATCGGCATCGATCCTTTCAACTTCTCGGACTCGCTGCTGGCCATCCTGGCGCAGCGCCTGGTGCGCCGCCTGTGCAAGAAGTGCGTGCAGGCGCGCCCGGCCACCACTGACGAGATACTGTCGCTGGCCACGCAGTACCTGGACGGGGTGCAGCATTACGACGACCGTGACCTGGCGGCGCAGATTGAACGCTGGAAAGACGCCTATGGCGTTGACGACGGTGACGGCGGGCGCTACCTGCGCACCTTCACCAAGAAGGGCTGCGACGCCTGCGAGGGCCGGGGCCTGAAGGGGCGGCTGGGCATCTACGAGCTGATGCTCAACGACGACGAGATCCGCCACCACGTGCGCCACCGGTCTTCGGCGGGCGACATCCGCCTGTCCGCGCTGAAGGCGGGCATGAAGACCCTGCGGCAGGACGGCATCGACAAGGTGGTGGCCGGGCTGACCGACCTGTCGGAGGTAATTGCCGCCACCAACCTGTGAACCCTGCGGCGCAGCCTCCTACAATCGCCGCCATGTTCCGTTACCAGACCGTCCCCGTCACACCCTTTCAGCAGAACTGCTCCCTCGTCTGGTGCGACGAGACCATGGAGGCCGCCGTCATCGACCCCGGCGGCGACCTGGACCACGTGCTGGCCGAGGCACAGCACCTGGGGCTCAAGCTCGGTCAGATCTGGCTGACGCACGCGCACATCGACCACGCGGGTGGCACCGCCGAGCTGGCGCGGCGGCTGGAGCTGCCCATCGTCGGCCCGCACCCGGGCGATCAGTTCTGGATCGACGGCCTGCCGCACCAGAGCGCCATGTTCGGCTTTCCGCCAGCGGGGCACTTCACCCCCACGCGCTGGCTGCACGACGGCGATACCGTGCAGGTGGGCCACTGCACACTGAACGTGCGGCACTGCCCCGGGCATACCCCCGGCCACGTGGTGTTTCATTCGCCCGAAGCCCAGCGTGCCTTCGTGGGTGACGTGCTGTTCGCGGGAAGCATTGGCCGTACCGATTTCCCGCAGGGCAACCACGAGCAGCTGATCGACAGCATCACCCAGCGCCTGTGGCCCATGGGGGACGACACCGTCTTCATTCCTGGCCACGGCCCGGAGAGCACTTTCGGGCGCGAACGCCGCAGCAACCCCTACGTGCGCGGCACCTGACCAGTGTCCGTGGCGAGCGGACGCTCGTACAGCGTCACCTGGTTGCGGCCGCGCGCCTTGGCCTGGTACATGGCCGCGTCGGCGTGGCGGGCCAGGTCCAGCGCGCCCGGCCCATGCTCGGGGTACAGCGCGATCCCGATGCTGCAGGAAATCTCGTGGCGCAGGCCCTGCAGCTCGAACGGGCGCGCCAGCGCCTCGCGTATCTTCTCGGCGACGGCCAGGGCAGAGCCCGGCTGATCCACCACGGGCAGCAGGACGACGAATTCGTCACCGCCGATGCGTGCCACGGTGTCGGTGGCGCGCAGGCAGTCGCCAATGCGGCGGGCGGTCTGTTGCAGGAGGATGTCGCCAATGGCGTGGCCGTGCAGGTCGTTGATGGGCTTGAAACGGTCCAGGTCCAGGAACATCAGCGCGACCTGCCTGCGGTCGCGGCGCGCGTGGCCCAGGGCCTGGCGGATGCGGTCGTCCAGCAGTGTGCGGTTGGGCAGACCGGTGAGCGGGTCGTGCTGGGCCAGGTAGGCCATGCGCTGCTGCACATGGCGCCGTTCGGTGATGTCGCGCGTCACGCCCAGCACCCCGATGAAGCTGCCGCTTTCGTCACGCATCACGGAGATGGTCGCCTCGGTCCATACCGTGCCGCCATTCTTGCAGGGCTGCTCCAGCTCAATGGGCGGGATGGGGCCGATCTGCGCGCCCGACTGCAGCGCCGCCATGATGCGCTGCAGCCCTTCCCGCGCCGCGCGGGCCGAGTCGGGCGACAGGGATACCTCCAGCGTCTGCCCCATGACCTCGGCAGGTGAATAACCGCGCAGCTTTTCCACCGAGGGGCTGACGTAGGTGAAGCGGCCATCCAGGTCCATGGTCCAGATCACGTCCGACGCGTTGTCGGCCAGCAGCCGGTGGCGGGTCTCGCTCAGCCGCAGGGCCTCCTGCGAGCGCGCCCGCTCGATGGCGATGGCCGCGAGTTGCGCGCTTTGTTCGATGAGCAGGATGTCCTCGACCGTGGGGCTTTGCGGCACACGGTGGTAGATGGCAAACGTGCCCAGCACCCGCCCGGTGCCCGAGCGTATGGGTTCGGACCAGCACGCGCGCAGATCGGCCTGCAGCGCCAGTGCCTTGAACGGCGCCCAGTAGGGGTGGGTTTCGATGTCCTCGACGACCACCCGCTGGCCGGTGTAGGCCGCCGTGCCGCAGGAACCCACGCCCGGGCCGATGGTCACCGTTTCGATCGCCCGGCTGTAGAACTCGGGCACGCTGGGGGCGGCGCCTGCGCGGAAGGTCTGAGTGGGTTCGTCCAGCAGCAGGATGGTGCACAGCATGCCCGGGTTGTTGGTTTCCACGCCCCGCACGATGGCGTCCAGCACGGTGGGCAGCGGCTGGTCATGCGCCAACAATTCCAGAACGTGGCCGCGGAACTTCTCGCGCCGCTCGGCCGCCTTGCTGACCCGTGCGCTTTCGCGCAGGCGCAGGTTGATGCGGTGGATGTAGAGCGTCAGGGTGCCTGTGACCAGCAGCACGGGGAGCAGCAGCCACCACACCGGCACACCATCCGCCCACAGGAGGATGGCTGACAGGGTTCTTGGCGCGTCAGGCATGGGGCACCCGCCTCAGCGGCGGGCCTGGTCGTAAAGGCTCTGCACCTTCGGCAGGTTGGCCTGCAGTTCGCGGATGCGGTTGGGGCCGCTGGGGTGGGTGGACAGGAAGGCCGGGCCGTTGCCGCCGCCTTGCGCCGTCATCTTTTCCCACAGGCTGACGCTGGCCTGGGGCTGAAAGGCCGCCCGCGCAGCCAGTTCCAGGCCCACCAGGTCGGCCTCGGTCTCGTCTTCGCGGCTGAACTTCAGGCTCAGCAACTGGGTGCCCAGGTTGGCCGCCACGTTGCCCAGGTCACCCAGCCCCAGCAACTGCGCACCCAGCGACAGGCCAATGCTCGTGGCCTGCGTCTTGGCCAGGCGTTCGCGGGCGTGCTCGCGCAGGGCGTGGGCCATCTCGTGCCCCATGATCATCGCGGACTCGTCGTCGCTCAGCTGGAGCTTGTCGAGGATGCCCGTGTAAAAAGCGATCTTGCCGCCTGGCATGCAGAAGGCATTGATCTCGGAGCTGCCGATCAGGTTGACTTCCCATTGCCACTGGCGGGAACGTTCATTCCAAGGCGCCGCGAACGGGATGAGCCGTTGGGCGATGGCGCGCAGGCGGCGCAGCTGCGGGTGGTTGTCAGGCGCCAGGGCCCGCTGGGCGCGGGCTTCGGCCAGCATCTGGTGGTATTGCTTGGTGGCGGCACTCTCCAGTTGCTGCGCAGGCACCAGCTTGCGCATGGCCGATGCCTGCCCCACGTTCACCTGGGCAGGTGCTGTGGCGGGCAGCAGGCCGCCCGCGCCAGCCGCGGCAGCCAGCAGGAAGCCCCGCCGCGACGACCAGCGGTGGCTGTCGCCGTGGGGCGGTGTTTCGGTGGCGTTCAACGCCGATTTCGCATCACAAAGCCAGCACATGCCTCAATGATAGGCAAAATCGGGTCATGACATCATCTTCGCAAGCCACGGTGGCCAAGGCGCCCGCCATGGCGGACGTTCCCCCGGCACGCGGCTGGCGCGCCACTTTGGCCGCCTTGTGGGACTGGCGGGTGCTCAGCCTGCTGTGCCTGGGCTTTTCGGCGGGCCTGCCCATCCTGCTCATTTTTTCCTCGCTGTCGCTATGGCTCAGCGAGGCGGGGGTGGAGCGCAAGGCGGTCACCTTCTTCAGCTGGGCGGCGCTGGGCTATTCCTTCAAGTTCATCTGGGCGCCCCTGGTGGACCGGTTGCCGCTGCCCTTGCTGACCGGCTGGCTCGGCCGCAGGCGTTCGTGGCTGCTGCTGGCGCAGGTGGGCGTGGTGCTGGCCATCGCCGGCATGGCCATGACCGACCCCGCTGCTGGCGGGCACACGCTCACTTCCATGGCGCTGTTCGCGGTGCTGCTTGGCTTCACTTCGGCCACGCAGGACATCGTCATCGACGCCTACCGCATCGAGATCGCCAGGCCCGAGCAGCAGGGGCTGCTGTCGTCGGCCTACATCGCGGGCTACCGTGTGGGCATGATCGTTGCTGGCGCGGGCGCGCTGTTCCTGGCAGCGTGGTGGGGGTCGGCCAAGGGCAGCTACCGTTACGAGGCTTGGCAGTGGACCTACCTTTGCATGGCTGGTGTGATGGCGGTGGGCATTCTGACGACGCTCATCACACCCGAGCCGCAGCGCGCAGCACCCACGCCGGGCGCCGAGGCCCGCAAGCCCCCGTCGATGGAGCACCTGCGCCTGCTGCTGGTGTTCCTGACAAGCGTGGCAGCGTTTGTCACGGTGTTCTACCAGACGGGGCTGGTGCTTGAGCCGCTGCATGTGTCTGCCGCGCCAGTGGTCAGTCTGCTGCTGGAGGCTGTGCGCATGGCCGCAGGCCTGGCGGCCGCGTTTGGCGCGGGCTGGCTGCTGGTCCGCCTGGGCGTGGCGAGCCGGACGCAGGCACGCATCACATGGGTGGAGCCGGTGCTGGACTTCTTCCGCCGTTACGGCACCAGCACCGCTTGGCTGGTGCTCGCGCTTATCGGCCTTTACCGCATTTCCGACATCGTGCTGGGGGTCATCTCCAACGTGTTCTACCAGGACATGGGCTTCTCCAAGCCCGAGATCGCCTACGCGGTCAAGACCTTTGGCGTCGTGGTCAGCATCGTCGGCGGGTTCGCTGGCGGCATCCTGGCCACGCGCATCGGGGTGATGCGTTCGCTGATGTGGGGGGCGGTGCTGGCGGCCTTGACCAACCTGGGTTTCGTGGCGCTGGCCCATGCCGGGCACGACGTGCCGCTGATGTACGCCGTGGTGGCCGCCGACAACCTGGCCGCCGGTTTTTCCAGCGCGGCCTTCGTGGCCTTCCTGTCCAGCCTCACCAACGTGTCCTTCACGGCGGTGCAGTACGCCATCTTCAGCTCGCTGATGACGCTGCTGCCCAAGACGCTGGGCGGCTATTCGGGCGGCATGGTGGACGCCATGGGCTACCCCGGCTTCTTCTGGTTCACCGCCCTGGTGGGCCTGCCGGTGATGCTGCTGGTCTGGCTGGCGCAACGGCGCCTGGAAGTTGCGGAGCCCGTGCGGCCGCCCCGGTGAACTTCACCGAACTTTACAGGCGGCACAAACCGGCTTGACTTGCCATGGCCATGATCCCACTGCAGAGGACCCATGCGATGACGACCCCCCACATCCTGATGATCGAAGATGATGCGCGTCTGGCCGCGATGGTGGGCGAGTACCTGCAGAAATCGGGTTATGAATTCGCCCACGCGGGTGAGGGGGGGCTGGGGCTGGAGGCGGTGCAGCAGCACCTGCCCGACCTGGTGATCCTGGACCTGATGCTGCCCGACATGGACGGGCTGGAGGTGTGCCGCCGCCTGCGCGCGCTGCCCGGCGAGGCGGCGCGGCTGCCCTTGCTGATGCTCACGGCCAAGGGCGACCCGATGGATCGCATCATCGGCCTGGAGATGGGCGCCGACGATTACCTGCCCAAGCCCTTCGAGCCGCGCGAGCTGCTGGCGCGTATCCGGGCGGTGCTGCGCCGCCGGGGTGAAACCCACTCGCAGCTGCCGGCCGCGCAGCCCGTGCTGCGTTTCGGCTCGCTCGAGATCGACCGCGACGCACGAACCGTGGCGGTGTCCGGCCAGGCGGCCGACCTCACCTCCTACCAGTTTGACCTGCTGGTGGCGTTGGCGGAACGCGCTGGCCGCGTGCTGACCCGCGACCAGATCATGGAAGCCGTGCGTGGCCGCGAACTGGAGGCCTTCGACCGGTCCATCGACGTGCACATCGGCCGTATCCGCAACGCGATCGAGGCGGACAGCAAGAACCCGCGCCGCATTCTTACGGTGCGGGGCGTGGGCTACGTGTTCGCCAAGCAGCAGGACTGAGCGGTGGAGTCCGGTATGTGGCGCCCCCGTCTGCACCAGCACCTGTACCTGCGCATCTGGCTGGCGGTGGTGGCCGCCATCACGGTGCTCACCCTGCTGCTGGGCTGGCTGTGGCACCGCCAGTGGGAGCAGGAACGCTCGCAGCGCCCCGGCCGCGAGGTCATCGTGCGCAACGCGCACGGCGAACTGCTGGGCCAGGCGCCCGCGGTGCGGGTGCCGGGCCAGGCACCGGAGTTCCAGGTGACGCTGCGCGACGGGCAGACGCTGCACATCCAGTTGCCCCGCCCCCCAAGGCCGCCGGGCATGCGCAGCGAGCCCCAGCCCTGGGCCTTCCAGACGCTGGGGGGCTTCATCGGCTTGCTGGCCGTTGTGGCGCTGGCGGTGGCGCTGGGCGCCTACCCGATTGTCCGGCGCCTCACCCAGCGGCTGGAAACCCTGCAGCGCGGGGTGGAGCGCTGGGGCGCGGGTGACCTGTCTGTGCGTTTGCCCGTGCAGGGGAGAGACGAGGTGGCTTTCCTTGCCGAGCGCTTCAATGCCGCCGCGCAGCGTGTGCAGTCGCTGGTGGTGGCGCACAAGTCGCTCCTGGCGAATGCGTCCCACGAGCTGCGTTCGCCGCTGGCGCGCATCCGCATGGGGCTGGAGCTGATGGAGCACACCGAGGCCAACGCCGCGCAGCGCAAGGAGATCGAGCGCAACGTGGCCGAGCTGGACGAGCTGATTGGCGAGATTCTGCTGGCCAGCCGGCTGGACCTGGCGGACCCGTCGGCGTCGATGGGCGCACCGGAAGAGGTGGACCTGGTGGGGCTGGCTGCCGAAGAGTGCGCGCGAACCGGCGCCACGCTGGAACTGCCTGAAGGCGAAGAGGTGCCCATATTGCATGGGCAGGCCAAGCTGCTGCGCCGCCTGATGCGCAACCTGCTGGAGAACGCGCGCCGTTATGGGGGCGCCGGAGCCGGTCCGGGCAGCGTGCACCTGGGCCTGCGTGGCGTGGCCGGGGGGGTGGAGCTGGTGGTGAGTGACCAGGGTCCCGGGGTGCCTGAGGCCCAGCGCGAACGCATTTTTGAGCCCTTCTACCGCCTGCCAGGGGCCAGCGAGCGCGAGGGTGGGGTGGGCCTGGGCTTGTCGCTGGTGCGGGCCATCGCCCAGCGGCACGGCGGCAGTGTGCGCTGCGAGGACAACCCGGGTGGCGGTGCCCGTTTTGTGGTTTTTTTATCAAAATAAGGTGCTTGCCTCCCCTAAACAGGGGATGTTCAACCGGTAAATCGGCGTGCACAATCCGTCTATCGGCTGTCACACACGAAGACGATTACAAGCAATAGCAGCGTGTGAATCTTTACAGGAAAGCTGCCAGCGCCAACAACAACAAGGCTGGTGGTACAGGTACAAAGAGGTTCCCAACGACGTCCTGATGGACTTCAAGCCACCCATTCCGGGTGGCTTTTTTTTGCCTTGGCTGCGGCGGTACCTGTTTGGCGGTCAGGGTCGGTGCGTATGCCTGGTGTGCGTTGTCTGGTCTAATGGACTCAGCTTTCCACAAGGAAGCCAGGAGGCAGGGCTGGCGGCGGCAGACCGTCGCAACACCGGGAGCCCTCGATGAAAAAGTGTCTGATCGCCCTGGCCGTTCTGGCGGCCTCCACCGCCGCCATGGCCCAGTCCAGTCTGTCCGTGTACGGTGTTGCCGACATTTGGCTGGGTTCTGTCAAGTCTGGCTTGAACGGCGCGCGCCAGACCGTCATCGAAAGTGGCGGCGTCAGCAGTAGCTACATAGGTTTCAAGGGAACGGAAGACCTGGGGGGTGGGCTGAAGGTCAACTTCCTGCTGGAGCATGGCATTGCGCTGGACACTGGGGCTGCGGAAGCCGGCCAGGCCTTCAGCCGCCAGTCCTACGTGGGCCTGTCCGGAGGCTTCGGGGAAGTCAGGCTGGGCAGGATGTGGACCGCTTACGACGACATCAGCGGGGAAACCCACAGCGCGTTCGACTCCATGTTCTCTGCCACCGACCACGTGTTCGTCAGCAACGAGTACATCGACAACCCGCCCAATGGCGTGTACTACGCCACGCCGTCATTTGGCAGCTTCAGTGGTGCGGTGAGCTTCGCTACCGGCGAAGACAAGACCCCTGGGCAGGGGGCTTCCAACATCATGGCCTTCCACGTCGAGTACGACAATGGCCCGGTCTATGCTGGTGTGGCCTACCAACGTCAGAGGCCCCAGGGCAGCGGGGGTTCAGACAAGTTCACACGCATCAACGGTTCTTATGACCTGGGTGCCGTCAGGCTGCTGGCCAGCTACGGCCACGTGAGGGCAGCCGCTGGCGAGAAGACCAACGAGTACCACCTGGGGGTGGACGTGCCGCTGGGACGCGCATTGACCTTGTCTGGCGGCTATGCCGCCTCCAGGACCAGAGTGGCTGGTGTGACCGACAGCAAGCGCACCGGCTACGGTGTCGCCCTGGCCTATGAGCTGTCCAGGCGCACCACGGTGTATACCGGCGTGCACCGCGACACAGAACAGGCGAGCACCGGCGTGAAAATCGACAGGAACACCGTCTATGCCGTCGGCCTTACGCACACCTTCTGACTCACGGCGAGCCGCTCATTCCAGTGGGACCCAGCGGCCCTGATCCCGGCTCAGACGGCCCAGCTCGATGAGCAGCATCACGGCGCGCGCCTCTTGGGCGGTGACAGGCGGCGGGCTCACCTGGCGCAGCGCGTCGCGGATGCCCGCGTAGTAGCGCAGGTAGTTGCCAGGCACGGCAGGGCCCGGGCTGTGCATCAGTTGGTCGCCGATCTGCTGCGTCAGGGAGCCGGGCAGGGGGTCTGCCCCCCAGTCCGCATCACCGGGCGTGCGCCCGGCCTTGAGGGCGTCTTCCTGGGTGTCCAGGCCGTGCTTGGTGTAGCTGCCGGCCGTGCCGTGCACCACGAAACGCGGTGCCACGCTGGCTGTCAAGGCGCTGGCGTGCAGCACCACGCGCAGTGCCGGGTAGCGCAGCACGCAGTGGAACCAGTCGTCGGCCACGGCGCCATCGCGTTGCGCCTGGGTGTCCAGCCACAGGGCCTGCGGCTGGCCGAAGAGTTGCAGGGTCTGGTCCAGCAGGTGAGGGCCCAGGTCGTACCACAGGCCGCCGCCCAGACTGGCCGATTCCCGCCAGCGCTGGCGCACCTGGGGGCGGTAACGGTCGAAATGCGATTCAAAGTGGGTGACTCGCCCCAGGACGCCGCTGTTGAGCACCTCCTGCAGGCCCAGGAAGTCGCCGTCCCAGCGCCGGTTGTGGAACACCGACAGCAACCGGTCCGCCTGCGCCGCCCGGGCGATCAGGTCGTCGGTCTCGGCCACGGTCAGGGTGAAGGGTTTGTCCACCACCACGTGCTTGCCTGCGGCCAGTGCCTGGGCAGCCAGCGGGTGGTGTGTGTCGTTGGGCGTGGGGATGACGACAAGGTCAATGTCGTCGCGGGCGAACAGCGCCTGCGGGCTGGGTTCGATGGCGAAGGGCAGGCCCGTGCCTGCCAGTTCGCTGGTGCGGCTGCTGGAAACGGCCACCAGCTGCAGGCCTGGCGTGGCCTGGATGAGCGGCGCGTGAAAGGTGGTGCTGGCGAAACCCCAGCCCACCACGCCAACGCCGATGGGTGCGCGCGCTTTCATGGCTTCAGACCGCCAGCCGTGCGCCGCTGGCGCGGTCGAACAGGTGGGCGTCCTCGGCGTTCCATTGCAGGTGCACCTTGTCTCCGACGCGGGCGTGCAGCAGGCCCGGCACACGCGCCGTCAGGTGGCCCACGGCAGTGTCCACGGTGGCGTAGGTCTCGGGGCCGGTGGGCTCGATCATGGTCAGTGTGCCGGGCAGGCCGCTGTCGCCGAACGACAGGCTTTCAGGCCGCAGGCCGTAGGTGATTTCGGTGTTGGCGTGGGCACGCACACCAGCGGCCTGCGCCTCGGTCAGGGCCAGTGTCACGCCATGGGCGAGCAGGCCGTCGCCCGTGCGCTGTGCTTCCACCATGTTCATGGCCGGCGAGCCGATGAATTCCGCCACGAAGCGGTTGGCCGGGCGGCTGTAGATGTCGTGCGGGGTGCCGAACTGCTGCACCAGGCCGTCCTTCATCACCGCGATGCGGTCGCCCAGCGTCATGGCCTCCACCTGGTCGTGCGTCACGTACACGGTGGTGGTGCGGGTGCGCTGGTGCAACTGCTTGATCTCGGCACGCATTTCCACGCGCAGCTTGGCGTCGAGGTTGGACAGCGGCTCGTCGAACAGGAAGAGCTTGGGGTCGCGGGCCAGGGCGCGGCCCATGGCCACGCGCTGGCGCTGGCCGCCCGAAAGCTGGCCGGGCTTGCGGTCCAGCAGGTGACCGATCTGCAGCATGTGCGACACGCGCTGCACGGCGGCTTCGCGCTCGGCCTTGGGCACCTTGCGGATCTCCAGACCGAAGGCGATGTTTTGCGCCACCGTCATGTTGGGGTAGAGCGCGTAGCTCTGGAACACCATGGCGATGTCGCGGTCCTTGCTGGGCAGGCGGGTCACGTCGCGGTCGCCGATCCAGATGCTGCCCGAGGTGGGCTCGTCCAGCCCGGCGATCATGTTGAGCAGCGTGGACTTGCCACAGCCCGAGGGGCCGACCAGGATGAGGAACTCGCCTGCCTCAATGTCCAGGTCGATGCCTTTGAGGATGTGGGTGGTCTGGTTGAACGTCTTGTGAATCTGCTTGATGGTGAGCGCACCCATGGTTTATCCCTTCACGGCGCCGGCGGTGAGGCCACGCACGAAAAACTTGCCTGCGACGATGTAGACGAAGAGCGTGGGCAGCGCGGCGATGAGGGCCGCCGCCATGTCCACGTTGTATTCCTTGACGGTGCTGCTGGTGTTGGCCAGGTTGTTCAGACCCACGGTGATGGGCTTGCTGTCGGCCCCCGAGAACACCACGCCGTAGAGGAAGTCGTTCCAGATGTTGGTGAACTGCCAGATCAGCGTGACCACCATGATGGGGGTGGACAGCGGCAGCACGATGCGGTGGAAGATCTGCCAGAAGGTGGCGCCGTCCAGTTGTGCCGCCTTGATGAGTTCGTCGGGCAGGCCCACGTAGTAGTTGCGGAAGAACAGGGTGGTGGAGGGGATGCCCGCGACCACGTGCACCAGGATCAGGCCCCAGATGGAACTGGCGATGCCCAGCCAGCCCAGAATCTGGCTCATGGGCAGCAGCACCACCTGCATGGGCATGAACACGCCGAACAGCATGAAGGCGAAAAGCGTGTCGCTGCCCTTGAACTTCCACTTGCTCAGCACGTAGCCGTTGATGGAGCCCAGCAGCGTGGATACCAGCACGGCAGGCACCACCATGGCCACGGAGTTCCAGAAGAAGGGGCGCAGGCCTTCGCACTGCACGCCGGTGCAGGCGGTGCTCCAGGCCTTGCCCCAGGCCTCCATCGTGGGAGCGGTGGGCAGGCTCAGCAGGTTGCCGGTGCGGATCTGGTCGGCGTCCTTGAGCGAGGTGACCAGCATCACGTACAGCGGCGCCAGGAACCACAGCGCAAAGATCAGCAGCAGGCCCCAGAGGATGAGGCGGTGGTAGGTCAGGCGGTTCATCGCTTGGTCCTCAGTTCAGAGTAGAGGTAGGGCACCACGATGGCGGCGACGGTGGCCAGCATGACGGTGGCGCTGGCGGCGCCCAGCCCGATCTGGCCGCGCGTGAAGGCGTGGGCGTACATGAAGGTGGCGGGCAGGTCGGTGGCATAGCCGGGGCCGCCTGCGGTGAGCGCCATCACCAGGTCGAAGCTCTTGATGGCCAGGTGGCTCACCACCATCAGGGTGCTGAAGAACACCGGGCGCAGGCTGGGCAGGATGATGCTCCAGTAGATGCGCGGCAGGCTGGCGCCGTCCACCTGGGCGGCCTTGATGATCGAGTCGTCGATGCCGCGCAGCGCCGCCAGGAACAGCGCCATCACGAAGCCTGCGCTTTGCCAAACGCCCGCGATGACGATGCAGTAGATGGCCATGTCCGGGTCCACCAGCCACCCGAAGGAGAAGTTCTCGAAGCCCCATTCCCGCATCAGGTGCTCCAGCCCCAGGCCGGGGTTGAGCATCCATTTCCAGGCGGTGCCGGTGACGATGAAGGAGATCGCCATGGGGTAGAGGTAGATGGTGCGCAGCATGCCTTCGCCGCGGACCTTCTGGTCGAGCAGGATGGCCAGCAGCACGCCCACGGCCATGGCTCCGCCGATGAACAGCACGCCGAAGATGCCGAGGTTGGTCAGCGCGACGCGAAAGCGGTCGTTGGTGAACAGCGCCTCGTACTGGGTGAACCCGACGAAGTCGTAATTGGGCAGCAGGCGCGATGCGGAAAGCGACAGGTAGCCGTTCCAGACCATCAGGCCGTAGATGAAAAGCAGCGAGAGCAGGAAGCTGGGGGCAACGACCAGCTTGGGCAGCCACGCGGCCGCCCGGGAGGATGTGGCAGACATGGGCTGCTCCGGTCGGGGGAAACGGCGGTCCGCCCCCCGGGGGGTAGGGGCGGACCGGGCAACGGTGGTGTAACCGCTGGATTACTTCGTCATTGCAGCCTTGGCAATGCGGTCCTGGGCGGCCTGCACGGTCACCTTGTCGTCGTTCCAGAACTGGCTCACGGCGTCCTGGATGGCACCTGCGGCAGCTGCCGGGATGGCCATGCCGTGCGCGGCGGACGGCACCAGCGAGCCGCCCTTGGCGGTGTCGACGAAGTCCTTGGCGCTGAGCTTGGCGCAGTCGTCGAACTTGGACAGGTCCATGTTCAGGCGCACGGGAATGGAGCCCTTGTTCAGGTTGAACACTTCTTGGAACTGGGGCGACATGATGGCGGCTGCCAGGTCTTTCTGGGCCTTGACGTTGGCGTCGTTCTTCAACTGGAACATGGCGAAGGAGTCCACGTTGAAGGTGTAGGACTTGGCGGTGCCGGGGGCCGGCGCGCAGACGAAGTCCTTGCCCGGGGTCTTGCCTGCGGCCAGGAACTCGCCCTTGGCCCAGTCACCCATGATCTGCATGCCGGCTTCGCCCTTGATCACCATGGCGGTGGCCAGGTTCCAGTCGCGGCCAGGGGCGTTCTTGTCGGTGTAGCCCTTGATCTTGCGGAAGGTCTCGAGCGCCTTGGTCATCGTGGGGCTCTTGAGCGAGTTCTGGTCCAGCTGCACCAGCGTCTTCTTGTAGAAGTCGGCGCCGCCCACGCCCAGTACCACGGCCTCGAACGTGGTGAAGTCCTGCCAGCTCTGGCCGCCATGGGCCACGGGGATCACGCCAGCTTTCTTGAGCTGTTCGGCGGCCGCGAAGAACTCGTCCCAGTTGGCGGGCACCTTGGCGCCGGCCTTCTTGAACACCTCGGGGTTGGCCCACAGCCAGTTCACGCGGTGCACGTTTACGGGCACGGCAATGTAGTTGCCCTTGTACTTCATCACGTCGCTCACGACCTTGGGCAACAGGCTGTCCCAGCTCTCGGCCTTGGCCACGTCGTCGATGTTGGCCAGCACGCCTTCGGCAGCCCATTCCTGCAGCGAGGGGCCCTTGATCTGGGCTGCGGCAGGCGCGTTGCCCGACACCACGCGGGACTTGAGTACCGTCATGGCGTTGTCACCGCCACCACCGGCCACGGCAAAGTCCTTCCAGGTGTGGCCTTTGCCCTGCAGCTGCGACTTCAGCGCGGCAGCCGCCTTGGCCTCGCCGCCGCTGGTCCACCAGTGCAGCACTTCAACTTCGCCCGCCTGCGCCGACAGGCCGGCGCACAGGGCTGCGGCAGCCCAGATGGTACGTTTTAGATAAGTGGGGGTACGCATGATCGGTCAATCTCCTTGGGTTGGCCTGGATGGCCGGGTTGATGGGCTGCCATGTGCGTTTGCATCTGTCGGGCAGTGCCACGCCGCAAATATTAATAAACCTTTAATTTATTAACACTAGGTTAAACCCTGATGTCCTTCGCCCCGGCATGACGCACGAACAGCTTCACATCCGTTAAGCTTTCGTCATGAGACTGCTGCTCGCCGAAGACGACGCCATCCTGGCCGATGCGCTCAAGCTCCACCTGGAGGGAGCGGGATATACCGTGGAGCACGCGCCCAACGGGGCGGTGGCTGACTACCTGCTGCACCGCTACCCGTTCGACATCGCGGTGCTTGACGTGGGCCTGCCCATGCTGGACGGCATTGGCGTGCTGCGGCACGTGCGCCAGACTCAGCCGGCCTTGCCGGTGCTGCTGCTGTCAGCGCGAGACGCGCTGGACGACCGCGTGGCCGGCCTGCAGGCGGGGGCCGACGATTACGTGACCAAGCCCTTCGATCTGCCGGAGCTGCTGGCGCGCCTGCAAGCGCTGCTGCGGCGGCGGCAACCCCTGCCGGTGGACGCCGACTGTGCGGGACTGCACCTGGACGGTGACCGCCGCCGCGCCACAGTGGCCGGTGTTGCGCTGGAGCTCAGCGGACGGGAGTGGACACTGCTGGAGCTGCTGGTGCAGCAGCGTGACAAGGTGGTGACCAAGGAACAGATCGCCCAGGCCTGGGCCGGGGACGGTGCCGAAAGCGGCCCGGGCAACACCGTCGAGGTCTACATCCACCGCCTGCGGCGCAAGCTGGAGGGGTCGGGCGTTGCGATCCGCACGGTTCGGGGGCTGGGCTATCTGATGGAAACCGCCGAGGCCGGATGAGCACCTTCGCACCATCCTTCCATCCAGCGGACGAACGGGGGCGTGGCGGCCTGAGCCTGTCGCGCCAGCTGCTGCTGTGGGTGCTGCTGCCCCAGGTGGTGTTGTGGCTGGCGGGCGGCGTGGCAGCCTACTACCTAGCGGCCGGTTACGTCAAACAGGCCATCGACAACGGGCTGTTGCAGTCCAGCCGATCTTTGGCGCGGCAGCTCAAGCCCATCGGTAACGGCCTGCTGATCGACTTCCCACGCGCCGCGCAAGACGTGCTGGAAGCCGACCCCGATGACCGGCAGTACTACATGGTGAGCTCCCCGCCGGGGCAGTTTGTGCTGGGCAACCGGACCCTGCCGCCACCCCCGCAGCAGCTGACGAGCGCGGGCCCGTTGATGGACCAGCCATACTTTTACGATGGTGAGATGCCCACGGCGCCACAAGGCGGGCAGACGCAGCGTGTGCGAGTGGTGGCGCTGTACCTGTCGCTGGAAGGGGAGTCCAACGCTCCCCCGCAGACCATGCTGGTGCAGATTGCCCGCAGCAACAACACCCGCGAGCAGCTGGCGCGGCGCATCCTGGTGGACATGCTGCTGCCCATGTCCACGCTGGTGCTGCTGATGACCGTGATCGTGCGGCTGGGCATCCGGGCCGGTCTGTCACCGCTGATGCGCTTGCGCCAGCAGGTGGAAGGCCGCGCCCCGAGCGACCTGGCTCCGCTGCAGCTGGACGCTGCGCCACTTGAGCTGCACGCGCTGGCGACAGCGCTCAATACCTTGCTGGCTGAGGCCCACGAACACGTAGAGGCGCAAAAGCGCTTCATCGGTGACGCGGCCCACCAACTGCGCACACCGCTGGCTGGCTTGAAGAGCCAGACCGAGCTGGCCTTGCAGCAGGCCACAGATCCTGAGCTTAGACAGCGGCTGCTGCGCGTGCATGAGAGCGCCACGCGCAGTGCGCACCTGGTGTCACAGCTGCTGACGCTGGCGCGTGCGGCGCCGGAGGCGGTGGCGCTGTCGCAGGCCGCGCCTTTCGATCTGCGGGCCATGCTGCAGGGGCTGGTCGCCGAATCGGTGCCGCGCGCGCTCAAGGCGCATATCGACCTGGGTTGGGACGACACGGCCGGTCAGCCTGTGTGGGTACGTGGCAAGCCGGAACTGTTGCGTGAAGCGGTCTTCAACCTGATAGACAACGCGCTGAACTATGCCGGTGCCAACAGCGAAGTCACCGTGGGGCTGGACGTGCTGGCCGGTGTGGCCGTGGTGCGTGTTGGTGACAACGGGCCCGGCATCGGTCCGCAGGCACGGGAGCGGGTGTTCGAACGGTTCGTTCGGGGGACTGACCAGGGTTCGGGCTGCGGCCTGGGGCTGGCCATTGTGCGCGACATTGTGGAGCGCCACGATGGCGGGGTGGAACTCGTCCACCCCGAGCCGCATGGGCTGGTGGTGCGCATCACCTTGCCGCTGACGCAGCCACCACTGGCGGCCGCGGCCTAGGCCAGAACCGCCGGTTTCGCTGCGTCAGGCGGCGTGCTTGCCCACCACGCGCGCCATTTCCAGGCACTTGTTGGAGTAGCCCCACTCGTTGTCGTACCAGCTCACCACCTTCACGAAGGTGCCGTCCAGCGCAATGCCCGCGTCCGCATCGAACACGCTGGTGCAGCTCTCGCCCCGGAAGTCGGTGGACACCACCTTGTCCTCCGTGTAGCCCAGCACGCCTTTCATGGCCCCCACGCTCTGCGCCTTCATCTCGGCACAGATCTCGGCGTAGG
>NZ_BAAGVK010000013.1:0-933 GCF_054780915.1 Hydrogenophaga aquatica
CGTCAACGCAATCAGAGAGCCGGCACCACGACTGACCGCTGGCTGAAAACGAATATTTCAGGGCCGACTAGATAGGGAATTTTGAACGCTTAAAATATGACCAGAAAATAAAAAATACAGGCCACAACATCAAATTAAGAACCGCGGTGCGGGAACCGCTCAAATAGATTCCAACAACAAGTACCGGGACACTTATCCACAACAGAAAAATCAGGAGACGAGAGGCAACCACACCTCTATACAACATATACCCCACCACTCCCAAACCAATGACAAGCAAAGTACCCAAATTATTGGCCTGCCCTATATTAGAGGAAACTCGCCCCCCCCTTGAGAATAAAGTATAAAACTAGGATCCCAATCTCCAGCAGAGACAACACCACTCCATTGAAGAATCGCCACAAAAGCCGACAAAACCGCCGCAAAAAGAATAACAAGCAAAATCAAGCTTAGATACGACGTCGATCGCAAATTCACACCAACGACATAAGCCACCCAAGTAGCCAATAAATACAAAACAAATAACCCAGCCGAAGTTAACTCCACCCCCAATCCTTCACCAAACACAGCATATACGACGACCGTCAACAACAACAACAACCAAACAAGAGGATTTACCAAAAGCAACCGCCCCTCAAAAATAAAAAGCGATATCAAAAAACCCAAAAATAAAAAAAATAACCACTCATTGTAAAATGTTGTCCAAGGCAAAAAATGAATTGGGGCCATATAACTAAAGAATAAAGAGGCCACCGACAATATCAGCACAAGAAGACGGGACATCTTGGCCAAAGAAGGAAATTTATTTGCCATAAAAAAAGCCAAGCTAGAAATCTAGCTTGGCCCCATTGTCAACTTAAAAATTAGGGAAGGTCTGCACAACCACCGCTGACGCGGCCGTTGTCGGTTGATTTTTCAGATGACGACATTGCT
>NZ_BAAGVK010000014.1:0-124450 GCF_054780915.1 Hydrogenophaga aquatica
CATGCCCACCGGGCTCAACAACCAGGGGAGCATTGTGAGTGTTGTGTTCCACACGAAATGACGAAGGACCTAAAAATGGCTTCGGAGTCTATTGAATCTCTCGACCGCCAAGGAAAACGGCGCACACCAGCGCAGGTGCAAGACATCGTTGAAAGCCGATTGGACTCGACCATCAAGATGTACAACCGTTCACGGAAGAAATAGACGGTTCTCACGTCAATGGACAAATGGCAGCGCGATTTGTCCATAGCGCTTACAGGGGAGATTTTTGATCATTCACCTACCGAAACAACGACGGCCAAGGCCGTTTAAGGTAGGAACGAATGGCGATTTGGCGAATTCAAACCTGCAAGGCGGAAGCGGGCTACAAATCCAACGCATCAATTTACAACCTGGTCCGTGAGGGGCTTTGGACCAAACCCGTATCCATAGGGCAACGTTCAGTTGGCTGGCCCGATGATGAAGTCCGGGCGCTGTGTGTGGCGCGAATCGCGGGCAAGGCAGACACCGAAATCCGTGAACTGGTGAACCGGCTGCACGCGAAGCGGGCCGAGGCGGCGGTCGGGCTAATGGGAGGTGTGTGATGGAACTCATCCCAGCGACAGGTGCCCTTCCTGAGCGGAAGAACACGGTCATTGCCGAGGTCCTTGCCCACCTTCTTGACGGGCACCACATCACCGGCCTCGAAGCTGTCTTCGAATCGAACTCCACGCGTCTGGCGCACCACATTCATGCTCTTGGAAAAGGCCATGGCTGGACCATTGACCGTTGCGAGAAGGTGGTGGGTACCGCTGATGGTCGAGTACAGGCTGTCTCAGAGTATTGGCTGGACCCTGACGTGATCGAAGCCGCCATGAAGCTCGGTGCGCGCGAGTGGGTTGCTTTTGTTCGTAAAGCCCGGGCGGCTCGTCGTGCCAAGGCCGCACAGGCCAAGCGCGAGGCAGAGCGTCAGAACGCTGCGCGCAGGCGAACTCTGACCCCGGAGCAAATGGGCTTGTTCGCGGCGGTGCACCATGGTTAAGAGGAAGGATTTCCGCGACCCAAGGGGGCACAGTCTGCGAATCTACTCTGAGGTCTACGACAGTGCCGCTTTTGCCGCATTGTCGCCTCACGATGTGATGGCCTACCTGGCCTTGCTTCGAGAGTTGAAGCAGCACAACAACGGCGATTTGTCCTTGCCGCTGACTCGTGCCAAGGTGTGCGGCATCAAACATCACGTCACATTGGCTCGCAGCCTTCGTGCACTGTGCGCTGTGGGCCTTGTCGCTATCACCCGTAAGGGTGGCAGCAGTAAGGACGGACAACGCCTGCCCAGCCTTTATCGTGTCACCGACCGGGAGTGTTTCGAAATTCCAGCCAAGCATCTGTCGGCAATGCCAGCCACCAACGAGTGGAAGCAAGTCATCAGTGTGGCAGATGGGCTGCGGTTGATTGCCGAAGCGGAGCGCAAAGCAGAGCAGGCTGCGGCACCCAAAAGCACTGCCATTCGCGCTGCCTTAGAAAAAAAATCCCTAGGACACGGCGTGACAGTGACCAAGACACCGCGTGACATGAAAAGCGCCACGACCAAGACACCGCGTGACGTGTGGACTTCACGACCAGGACTCGGCGTGACTATGGCTGAAAAGCCAGAAAAATCAATAGGCACGCGGGTTTGCGCCGGTTTCGAGTCTACGGAGGAAAGCACTGGCCATAGGACACCGCGTGTACCTCCTTTACATATTGCCACCCCAGTAGGGGAAATTGGCAGTGCTTTGGTCGCTGACCACTCCGGCAACCACGAAGGCAACAAGCTGGAAAAGCCAACCGAAACCAAGGGCGAACCCAGCGGAAACCTAATGGTTATTCGTGGCGGCCCCATCGAAACCCTGGACGACCTGTGTGCCGCTGTAGGTTGCCGCTCAACTTGGATTCTGCCCAAGCTCCCAACCGTTCAAAGCCGACTTAATGGCCATCTGATTGCCGCGTGAAGGACAAGACCATGGAAGTACTGAAACACCACGAACTCAAAGCCGAATGGGTTGAAGACAAACACGGTCCGGCTGTGATGCTGACTCAAGAGGACGGCTGGGGTGATGAGCACGAGCACTCTGTAATCGTGCACCCATACCAGTTGCGCCACGTCTGTGAACACTTCGGCATTCTTGCCGCAGATGAGCAATCAGCAAGGGCCATTGCTACCTTGCGGCGCCGCCTGCTGGCCTTGTGCGAGCGAATCGGCGACCTCGAAGGCTGCTTGACCAGGCTCGACGGCGACATGGATGCGGACTGGTCTCGCGAAATGGCCAAGCTTGATGCGCTGGCAGACCTGGCCGCCGAGTGGCGCGAGGACCTTATGCCCCTCGACCAAGAGGCCACACGGCGTGCTGATACGGCCATGCAATGTGCCATCAATGTTCCCGCAGGCGCAGCCCGAACCAAGCAAGCTGATTTGATCTGAGGCTCACTCCATGACTTACCGATTACACCAACCGAGCTCTTTCACCTCCCTAGTGGAGCGCCGGTCGACCGCACTCAAGAGCCAGCATGCCTGGGTCAAATTGGCCCGCGGGTCTGAGCCTGTTTGAGCAGGGGGAAAGCAGGCATGACAACACGCAAACCGACTGTCACGGCTTGGAAGCCCGGGCAAAGCGGAAACCCTCGGGGGCGCAAGCCCGGCACCGGGGAGGTGGCTCAGATTCGCGCGAGCATCGCCCAGCGCATGCCAGAGCTGCTGCAGACCCTGATGGGGCGCGCACTTGATGGGGATTTGGGAGCGGCCCGGTTGCTGCTGGAGCGAACGGTTGCCCCCTTGCGCGCTGTGGACCCAGCCCAGGTGATTCACCTGCCTGGCGGCACCTTGACCGAGCGCGGCCAGGCGGTTCTTGGCGCCGTGTCGGCTGGAGAACTGTCGCCCGGCCAGGGTGCGGCACTGATTGGCGCCATCGGCTCGCTGGCGCGCGTGGCCGAGATGGACGAACTGGCCGCCCGCGTGGCGGCGCTGGAGAGCAAACATGTCAAGACTTGAAGAGCGCGTGCGCAAACTGGAAGCCACCGCCGACCAGGTGGACCTGCAGGCCATGACCGACGAAGAGTTGGATGCCTACGCCGAAGCGCATTGGAAAGAGCCTCCTTGGGGCTCTGATGAAACCGTGGCGGCCATCCTGACCAAGATAGGCCGCAAGCCCAGTGCCTGGCCGGTGGTGCCGGACCACCTGTTACCCCCTGACGATGAGGATTGACCATGAGCCACCTGAACGAACGTATCAAGAAGCTGGAAGAGGTCACGCCCATCGCACGCCCCGGCATCGGTGTTGCCATTCCGCAGGACGGCGAAACAGAAGAGCAGGCCATTGCCAGGGTGAGGGCGTCCAAGCCATGCCGCAAGGTCTATCTGGTGCAGTTTGTGGATGCGCTGCCCCGAAATGAGGACGGAGCAGCGGGTACAGTCACTAGCATCAGCACCTGATCTATTTGGCTTTGACAGCCTCCGAGTCACGAGCTGGGTAGCAGGCTTGACCCAGCGGAGGGCGGTAACCTAGGGTGGTCAAATTTGGCGCTCTTTTTGTGTGCTGTTGCTGTGAGGATCAACGCTATGAGCAAGTGGCCGTCGCTGGAGCAAAACGTGCATTGCGCGCACCCCACGCATTGGTGTGTTTTGATAAACCGCGAAGAGCGCGTGGCCGCGATGCAAAGGCAGTACTTGGACTACGTTGTTCGCTTTGAACGCAGCGACCGGCGCAAGGGTTGGCTGCGCTTCCTGGTGCGAAAGCCCTTGGCGGCATCCTGTGCATTGTTCAAGGGCCAACCTCTGCCCACGGAGTGGCGCCGCGACCCGCTGCGTGAGGACGACTTCTGGGCCGAGCGATATCTGAAATATCTGGGGCGCATGACCCCGAAAGATTGAGCGCGCATCTCGCACCAAGTGGTGCACTCCACTTTGGCCCAGTCGCACAAGGTGCTGGCCATGAGCTTTTGGGCTGGCATTGACACGCCCTGGTTTGGCACAGAAGATGTCGCAAACAGGGGGGAACATCACATGCGCATCAGTCTCTTAGCGCCGGTTCTGGCAATCGCCTTCTTTTCCAGTGGCGCACACGCCCAAATCTTCAAATGCACCGGTCCTGGGGGCACCATGGAGTTGAGCGACCGTCCTTGTGCCAAGGGGAAAAGCTCTGTGATCAACGTAGGGCCCACCAACGTTTTGGATGGTTCTCACAATCGGCGTCTGGCTGCTCAGCAGAGAGAAGAGCGTGCCGCCGAGGCTGTGAGGGAGAGGTTTGACGCAATGGTTGCGGCTGAACAGCGCCAGCAAGAAGAAGTGGCCGACTCAGACCGGACACTTAGACAGAAGCTGTTCAAGGCAAATGTCAAGGCGCAAGCAGGTGCGCGTCGGGCTGAGCGGCAAGAGGCTGCGGCCAGGGCAAACGCTGGGACCATTGACCTGCGTACTGGCCAGCATTTCCCTGGGGTGGCTGGGGGTGTAATTGATCCACGGAACGGCACTTTCTATCACGACACCGGCGCGGGCTATGTGAACACCCGAACGGGACGCTTTACGCCCAAGCACTGAACCTACTCACGACAATCGCAAGCGGCCATTACTTTGCCTGAGGTGGTATCAGCGTGTTGCCCAAGCGTTGCGAGGGTATCTTTGTCAAACAATAGGTAGGTCAAGATGAGACTCCCTCCTTTGCAGATGAGAAGCAGTTTCTAAGTTGCTGGTTTGATGTATCATTCCAAGCAAATACAAAAACAAACAGGTGGGGTTATTCATTGCAGCACGCAGTATGAGTAAATGTGGGATACGTCGATTCCAACTTCCCGAAAGTTGCCTTGAGTATCAGGCTCTTGTCGCTGCAGTTTCATACCTCATATCACAGAAAGAGGGTCTATGAATTCAGAATCGCTGTTCACCTCGGTTAATCCGTTACTTTGCCAGCGGCAGACTAGGAAAGCCGTTGAAATGCTCACGGGTATAGTGAGTGACTGGCATGCTTGCAGATGCACGTCTACATAACAAAGAGAACTCCTTTTCTCGACTTAGTATGCGCCATCTCGCTGCAGTGACTCATCGCTGTATGACTTTTTCCTCTATCAAGTGCGACAGCCGAAGCAGCGAACTGCTGGCCGAGCTTGATTCAGTCAGGCAAGAGTGCCTGGTGTAGGGTGGGTCTAACTAAGTGCGTCACCCAACAATACCGTATTGATCCGAAGTACAACCATCAGCCACAAGGAGGGCCACTTGAGTAAATTCGTAACGGTTAACCTTTTTGATGTCGAGTGGACAAAGAATAAATGTCAAAAGCTCAGTGACACACTGGATGAATTCAAGTCTCTACCTCTTGACAAGCGGTGGCGTCAAGATATCCGGCTTGACACTATCGACAAAGTTCCTGCAGAGCCGCTCCGGTCGCTCCCTGAGAGGTATCACCTTAACTTCACCAAAAGGCGAGATATCGGACCAGGAAAGCTGGGAACAACTGCGCCGATTAGCGACATCCATCTCCAAGTGGGAGAAGACTTCGGGGAGGAGACTGCAGCGATATACGTGCCATCGAAGAAAATCCTGCTCGTATTGCATAACCAGATTGGGATCGGTCCTAGCCGGATGATGGCCTACCTCAATGCTCTAGACCCCGGCACGAACCGATTCTTCGACTATGTAGCAGGGCCTAGGCTGGACAACAAAGTAATGACAAGACTCAATTCCATGCGCAACATCTTGTCAGTTGACATCGCCACTACGGTTGATGCGCTTCAGGCGTCGGCCGACGGAGTGGCTCTTCCGTTAGCCCAAGCAAGCCGCGTGGCTTCAGCCAAGAAAGTTACACTGCGTCTTAGTGCCAACGTGACGAGGAAGAAAACCAACTTCTTGGGCGTGAATACAGTCGTCGAGTTCGTGAAGTCAATGACCAAGCAAGGCGATGATGTCTCGAAGCTCCAGATCAAAGGAGAGGACCCGACTACCGGTGTTAAGGATCAGATGATCGACTTGCTAAGGCACAAGGTCAAGCAGACCTATAAGGCCAGCGAACTGGTAGTGCACAATCACAGATACACAGAGCAGTCCCGCCTGTGGTTGCTTGATCGTGCGCTAAAACTTTGGATTTAATCGTCTCTGACTTGCTGTGGACAAACTCAGAGTTCAGCTTGAAAAGTATGGGCCATGGCTTCTCGCCATGGCTGTCGGCGCAGTCTGGTTCCTTGCGAAATGTGATGTGCCTTCGGAGTTCGCCAAGGAGTTGCTCGGAGCACTTATTTCTGCGTCAGCAATTAGTGCTGGTTTTTTGACGACCGCTTTGTCCATCCTCTTGCCTTTGGGGTCAACCGAAACGGGCAGGCGCTTGCAAAACTCCGGCCACATGTTGAGCCTCCATCGCTTTTTGAGGTCCGGTATTCTGAGTTGTCTGTTTTTGGCAGTGCTCTGTATTGCAGCATTTTTGTTCTTATCACCCGAGTCCAAGTCCATCGGAAAATATTGGTCCACAGCCATCTTGATAAGTGGGACCCACAGCACCGCATCCTTAGTTCGTGTTGCGGAAATATTGCTCAACCTGTTTGAGCGATTAAGCGTTCCTGAAAACCAAGATGGCTGAGTGACCTGCTGACTTCATCAACTTAATCTGAACTGACTCAGTTCCAATATCCAAGCCTCTTGGCAAAGAGTACCTGTGACACTTTGCCGCCGACTCCCCTCCTAGCTAAAACTCGGTACGTTTGTCACCGGTTTGTAAGCTCGGCGTACGCTCCTCCCCGCGAAAAAGAGTCTCAGCATGTCACCTCTTCTTAGACATTCTCAGGGGTATTGCATCTGGTTGCCACGCCGGGTGTCTTTTTCTGCCCAATATTGCCTGAAGACTGTGCAGTGAATCGAAATGTGGGGAACAATGTGGGGCAAATGATGAGAAAATGATTAAAAAACTTATTCAAAATCAAGGACTTGCGTTCTTCGTTCAGTAGACCCCAGCCCCATACAAGCAGAAAAGCCGCCGGGTATTCGTATCCGGCGGCTTTTTCATTGGGCCCAGTAATGGCCGCTCAGATCTTCATCGCGCTGATGTAGCTGTCATAGCGCCACTCGGAGAAGCGGCTCCACAGGATCTGGTCGCGCTGGAAAGCACGCATGTCCTGGTGGATCTTCTTGAACTCGGGGGACTTGGCCTCGTGCTCGGCGAACACCTGCATCGATGCCTTGAACCCGGCGTCCATCACCTCCTTGGTGAAGGGCTTGAGCTTGGTGCCTGCTGCGACCAGGCGCTTGAGGGCCTGCGGGTTCTGGGCGTCGTACTTGGACGTCATGTCGCGGGCGGCCACTGCCCCTGCAGCGCGGACGATGGCCTTGTTCTCGGGAGACAGCGCCTCGAAAGCCTTCTTGTTGATGAAGAATTCCAGTTCCGCGCCACCCTCCCACCAGCCGGGGTAGTAGTAGAAGGGCGCGACCTTGTTGAATCCGAGTTTTTCGTCGTCGAAGGGGCCGACGAATTCGGTGGCGTCGAGCGTGCCCTTTTCAAGGGCTTGAAAAACCTCGCCAGCGGGCATGTTCTGCGCAACGACACCCAGCTTGGCCATGGCCTCGCCGAAAAGGCCGCCACCCAGGCGCATCTTCAGGCCTTTCAGGTCCGCCACGGTCTTGATTTCCTTGCGGTACCAGCCACCCATCTGAGTGCCCGTGTTCCCCGAGCTCATGGAGAGGATGTTGTACTTGCCGTAGAACTCGTCCAGCAGCTTGCGCCCGTTGCCGTGCTCCATCCAGGCGTCCATGTGGCGGGCGGTCAGACCGAAGGGCACGGCGCAGCCGAAGGCGAAGATGGGGTCTTTGCCGGTGAAGTAGTAGGGGGCGGTCTGCGCCATCTCAATGGTGCTGTTCTGGATGGCATCGACCACGCCGAAAGCCGGGACCAGATCGCCAGCGGGATGGACGGACACTTCGAATTTGCCGCCAGACATGGCCTTGACGGTTTCCGAGAATTTTTCGGCAGCGCCGAAGATGGTGGGCAGCGATTTGGGGAAACTCGAAGCCATGCGCCAACGCACAGCGGCTTGCGCGTGCACGGCGGGGGCAACACCTGCGGCCAGAACGCCAGCAATGCCAGCGTTCTTGATCAGGAAACGGCGATCCATGTAAACAGTACTCCTCGGGGACTGGTGAAGGGAGAGAGGGCGGCGGGGGTATCCACCACCCGGCGGGGAAAAGTTGATCTATGCCATCATGCCAGACAGGGTAAACCCTTGGGTGTGACTGGCGTGACAGGGGCTGCAGTTGCAATATCGTTGGGTCAACGGGTTCCAGGGTATGGGGCAGTGTGACACCAAGGCATAAACATCATGAGTGTACGTACTATTTTACGGATGGGCGATCCACGCCTCTTGCAACTGGCCCGGCCGGTGACGGCGTTTGGCACGGACGCCTTGCGGACCTTGCTGGGGGACATGCGTGACACCATGGCTGCAGCCAATGGCGCGGGGCTGGCGGCGCCGCAGATCGGTGAAGACCTGCAGGTGGTGATTTTTGGCACGGGCCAGCCCAACCCCCGTTACCCCAACGCGCCGGTGGTGCCTCCCACGGTGCTGATCAACCCCGTGGTTGAACCCCTGGGCAGTGAAATGGAAGGCGACTGGGAGGGTTGCCTGTCGGTGCCAGGTCTGCGAGGCTGGGTGCCGCGCCACTCGCGTGTGCGTTATTCGGGGTTTGACGAGCAAGGCAACCGCATCGTGCGCGAGGTTGACGGTTTTCACGCACGGGTGGTTCAGCACGAGTGCGACCACCTGATCGGGCGGCTCTACCCGACGCGGATGACGGATTTGATGCGGTTTGGCTACACGGATGTACTGTTTCCAGGACTTTTGGCAGCCGATGACGACTGATCGGCTTCTTGAAGGCCGTTGATGTGAAGGGCCGCGCGCCCGTTATGCTTCACGGATGACGAAGACGATGTTCCCGGGCCGTAGCAGCCCGTCCGAAGGCGGGCGGGTGTGCCGTGTGTATCTGGCTGGCCCCGAAGTGTTTTACCCCGACGCCATGGAGCGGGGACGGCAGATGAAAGCGGTGTGTGCCAGCCTGGGTTTTGAGGGGCTGTTTCCGCTGGATGCCGACGTGGCGGGCTCAAATGAGCCCGCACGAGCGATTTACGAGGCTAATTGCCGCCTGATTGCCTCGGCGGATGCCGTTGTCGCCAATTTGCGCGACTTCAGGGGCTTTGAGCCCGACAGCGGCACCGTGTGGGAGGTGGCGCATGCCCTGGCTTGTGGCAAGCCTGTGGTGGGCTATCTGCCAGACCGGCGCAGTCTGATGGAGCGCATGACCTCTCAGGTTTCCGGCGGTGTGGATGCCGAAGGCTGCGTGGTGGAAGACTTCGGCCTGCCTTTGAATCTGATGCTGGTACACAGCCTGACGGCCGTTGCCTATGGCCAGGAGGACGGTTTTGCGGGCCTTCAGGCTGCGTTGGCGGCGCTGCGCCACCATTGGCCGTCAGCCTGATGGCGCACCCTGTCAGCGGGTTTGAGGGGCGTTCGCGGTGTTCGGGTTGCGCGGCGGCGTGCCTTGCAGCCCCTTCGGGCCAGCGGTGAGAGTCAGGCGTGAGCCACTGGACAGCGTTCCCCCATCGGCAATTTCCACGGTCAGTGTGCGCTCACCTTTCGTGAACACCAGCACACTCGTCTTCGCCTTCACCGATGAAACGCCTGTCCAGCCCTTCGGCGGGAGCTGGTCCCGGTAGAAAGTGAAGATTTCCGTCGGGCCCTGGGTGGCCTGGGCCACGATGCGTCCTGTCCACTCCGGGCCCGCGCCCAGGATGAGCGACTGCTCGTTGTCGATCTTGGCGTCCTGAGGCATGGGCAGGTCGCCCAGCAACTGCGGCTGTATCTGCTCGAAGCTTTCCATGCGTGACGGCGTGAGCGTGGAGCACCCGCTAGCGGCAATGACAGCCCCGGCAACAACGGACAGTGAAGTGATAAAGCGAAGCATGTGATCCTCGAATGTGCAGATGCATCAAGTTTACCGGGGCAGGGGAGTGTCACCGGTTTTCTGTACAGGGACCTTGAAAGGCGATGGGCGGCCTGATGCAAACCCTGATATCCGTGGATGGCTTTTTCTGTAAAAATAGCAGTTTTTGAGGTTCTCTGATTTTCCTGATTGGCAAATCACTCTTGCTGCATGGAGAAAGCATGGCAATCCAAGTACAGCTGGAAGAGCCCAAGTGGCCCGCGGTGGATGAGATCGTCTCTGTCCGTTACCTGGGTGGAGACCCTTACATCAACGACAGTGACGAGCGCATGGCTGACTTGATCTGGTGGAGTCAGTCCAGGCCGGTCCGCCCGAAGAAGCCTCTGGAGCTGGCGGCGTTTGAGTTTGATTTCAAGGGCATGGAGCCGCAGTGACGCTGCGCATGGGGAGAGCGTTCCCGCGAAGCATGAAAAAAGCCCGGACAGTTACCTGTTCGGGCTTTTGCATTTGGTGCTGTGTAGTTTACCCCTATCTGAGTCCGACCTTCCGACCCCTGAGTAATACTGGGTGCGTGTGCGTAGAGACGAGGGCAAAACGGTGAGACCCTTTTGGGGCGGCGTCTCAGGAAGCACCCGGTTGCCTGCCCCTGACGGCGCTCAATCCCGGTTCAAAAATGGACATTCGTCTTTGCCAAACATGTTGTTTGAAGCGAAGTGGTAAACGCGGGTGACGATTTTCCGTCCTGTGAAATACCGGCACACAAGGCTTTCGCCTTGGCCGGCCCCCAAGTCGCCGTAATCTTCTACGATGTAGCTTTGGCCCGGAATTACCAACCGTTCCGAAACTAAGACTCTTAAGCCAAGGCCCATGTAGATCAGCCACCCAGCGAGTAGTAAAACTATCACGGCGACGATCCGATACCAAATTTTTTCTCTCATTCGGCTCTCTGGTGTTGGTCGAGAACTTGGATTATCGACTCTGCTATGTGGTTACGGATTGCTCGTGATTCGTGCGCACCAGGATGTCCACTTATTGCAAGATAAGCCCAAACGAAATCGGCGGCATCAAAGGCAATGGCAGTTTTTTCACCTGACTCGCAAAACTCGCCAACCCCAATTAATCGCTCTTGTTTTAGGCGCTCCACAGCTGCACCATGTCTGGCGATTTTTTCGAGCAGATATTCAGGCGTCATTTGCAAATCCTTTTTGGAGTCTTTTTTACATCAAAGAGTGGACAGATAGGTTCAAATTGCTTGATTTGGCATTCCTGTCTACAAGAGGTAAATCGAGAATTTCGGGAAATATTAGACTTCTGGCATTCAAGCAAAACGGCAATACCCAAAGCTTCAGCCCCGTGGATTTCGGGAACTCAAAAACCGGCAGCGGCTGATCAAATGCTGTGGTCCTGGGGTAGACCAAAGCCAAAACACCAGCGCCGTCCAAGTAGCTCTGGCCGTAGGCCTGCAACTGATAGAAGTCGGCCTGTGACAGGCCATACTTGTCCGATCCGTTGGCTTTCACGCCATCAAGCAACTTCCACTTGGTGTCCAGCACCATTTGGTTGGCATGATCATCATGAATCAGCAAGTCGGGCTTCATCCGGAACCAGTCCTGCTCTTGATGGCGAACCAAGTAGTGGCTGCGGGCTTGTGTCTTGAGCACAAAGCCATGGCTGACCTGCTTTTGCAGATGCTTGGCGACGAAGGCCTCGAACAATGCCTCCATCGGGAACAGCAAGGAAGGGGCAGAGTGATTACCTGTGCCGGTCAGCGGTGACTCATTGCCCAAGACGAGCCGCGCCCACGCCAGGGCACCTTCGTAATGACCCATGCTGCGATCGATGCGCACCTTCTGAAAATCAGCACTCGGCTGGTCAGACACTGGTACATCTGCAAACACGAACGCCAGCTCACGGGCCAATTTCTGGTTTTCCTGGGACGTGGTCAATCGCAGCACATGCTGCAAAGCTGTGTGCAGCAAACGGTTTTCCGGCCGGTCCGTGGTGAACTCATCAAACTGCGTGAAAAATCGATCCGCCCGAAACAGGTTTTGGCGCAGATGTGCAGCCACCATCAACTTGCCACGCAGAGCAAAAATATTGTCCTGCCGGACCGAGTAGTCACTTTGAAGCCCACGCTTGACCACCAGTTCGACTGTCCGCAAGAACTCGGAGATGAAGACTTCCAACAGTGGCATGCGACGGGCCAGCAACTTGGCCTTGTCGGTCTGCACATGCCTAAAGCGCTGCAGACAGCAGAGCATGTCGATCAACAGCTGCCTGGCCTCGACGGCCCCGCCACCGATGGCCCTGCCGACCTTCGGCAGCACCTCAATCTGGAATCCGTTGGGCGCACGCAGGACGCCGACAAAGCTGGTCACCTGAACGGCGCGCATGCCCTTGCGCTGTGACAAACGAATCCATGAACCCTCGTCGAGGTCTGCGATGCGCAGCGCTTCGGCTTCAAGCCATGCGAACACAGTTGGCGGAACGGAATGAACGCCATCTACGTCGACAGCACCGCCCCCGGTGGGCACCAGCGCGTCGAATTCGTAGATGGAGGTGGGCTTCATCGCAGGGTCAATCCGCCACGGCCTCGTAGATCCCGATATAGGCCCTGGGATTGGACAGCGCAGCATCTTGCTTGTGAAACCGTCGCTTGGTCGAGAAGGTGTCCAGCCCGTGGTCATGACCAAAGAGCTCGATCAAGTCGTCTTCGTGGTCTGGGCTCTCAGCAATGAATTGCGCCGAAGTTGGTTTCTGGTTGTCCGCCAGAACCAACCGAATCTTTTGCCAGTCCTCGAAGAAATACTCCTCAAGCAGCGGAATGATCCGGTTGCGAAAGACCTCTTTTAGGGCATCAAACTGAGCCTGTCCGTCGGCAAGCTGCTTCAAGCCGGTGAAATAGGCATGGCCAATGCAGTGGTCACGGTCGTAAAGTGCTTCGATGCGACGGTTGATTGCCGCCAGCATCTTCGGGATGTTGATGACTTCGTCATCAAGCGAGATGCGCAAACCAGCCAGTGGTGCACCTGCCTCATCACTGGCGTTGGGCAGGATGGGCACGAATTCAAAACGGCGGCGCAGTGCAGTGTCCAGCAGCGCCAGCGACCGGTCTGCCGTATTCATCGTGCCGATGATGTCCACGTTGGACGGGACGCTGAATGGCTCACCCGAGTACGGAAGTGTCACCGTCACCGCATGCGCGCCACCTTCACGCTTGTCTGCTTCGATCAGCGTGATCAGCTCACCGAAGATCTTGCTGATGTTGCCCCGATTGATCTCGTCGATGACCATGGCAAATCGCTGGTTTGGCGCCAGACGCGCACGGCGGCAAAGGTCTTTGAACGCCCCGGAGCGGATTTCGTACTGCACATCAGACTCGTCCGCGCCGCTGGTCAGGACCGGGCGTAAGCCCTCCACAAATTCTTCGTAGCCGTAGGATTGGTGAAAAGTGACGAAGCTGTAACGCTGGACGGCACCGGCAGGCTCAGGGCCCTTTTTCAGTTCGTCGACCAACTCCGTGAGGTGCGCGCAGTCATCCTGCCAATCACCGGCAAACTGCCAGAACGACGTCTCGGTTTTGTCGAAGATGGCCGGGGTGATGCGCACCTTCATGTTGACCGTGGTGGACTCATCAACCGTGTGGTTTTGCAGGGTACGCCACAGCGTGTTCTGAATGATGCTCAGTTTGGCACCTTTCTTGGCAGCCACAGCTTGCGTGAAAGGATGCTTGGCAATGTCACTGACCTTGGCCGACGCCGACTTGCCACCCATTTCGTACAGGGCGGCAGCAGCCACCTCCCACCACTTCAGGTGCGAGAAATTGTCGGCAATGAACTGCTGACGCCACTCATCATCCGACACGTCTGCAGTGGCACGCTCGTAATCCCGCTTGAGCAACTGCATCAGCGTGTAGGTCTTGCCAGTACCAGGTGGCCCGTAATAGATGATGTTCTTGCTCATGCCACCTCCTAGGGGTCTGGTGTCTTGATCTATCGTTTCAGTTGTTGTCTTGGCTTCATTCGTATCAGGGTCGAAATTCCATGCCGCCAGTGAGAGGCTTGGGAAATCATGGACGGGGAATCGATTACTGGCGAACTCACCTTCGAGTTGCTCCACCAACTCCAGGTAGCGTTCCGCGCTGCAGGGTGCGCCCTGGCCACGCTTCAATATCTGGATGCCCAGCTTGGATTCCAGATAGTCGCGGGACTGGCCGTCGAGCGTCAGGTAATGCCACGGCAAGATCCAGTACAAGCCTTGGCTCAAGTTCCAGGAAGTGCCTCGCACTTGTATGGCGGCGTTGTAGGCTTCGATGAACTCTTTGCGGGTTGCGCTGTTCTCGTCGTCAACCAGTCTGATGGCGGCTTCAAAGACGCGCCAAAGCTTTTCGATGTCATCCGGCTTGCGGCGGTACGCGTATGAAAAGAACCAGGAATTCTGTGGATTGACGATAGGGATGCCATCGAACGACGTCGGTGGTTCATCAGCAATGCCTATCATCTGCCCCAACTGACCGGCGATCGTGGCCCGATTCTTGGGAGTGACCTTGCCGCGATTGAAACCGCCCATCAACGTGAAGGGGCAGATATCCTCAAGTGCGATGCGATTCTTCGCTGGGTTTTCGTCGTTGGTCAGGTAGGTCAGCAGCGGCTGTGTTTGCGCCAGCGACTGCAGGCCTGAGATCAGCGGTGTGCGGTTGTGCCGGTATTCCAGCAGCTTGCGTGCAAAGGCTTCGTAGAACTCAGTCCATGCGAACTGGTTTTCAATGGAATGGTCGCCATAGCGCTCCTTCCAGTAGGGTGCATTGCGGAACCGATCAATGTCTTGGGCTTGTCCCTTGAAGGTGAAATCGATCAGTCCTTCGGTACACCAGTCCGTGGATTCCACACGCCAGACGGTCAATCGGTTGGTGTAGAAACACCAGATGCGCGGCGGGTCAACCTTTTCCCAGTCGACCTTGACGCGTTTGCCATCTTGCATGTTCTCGGTGATGGTGCCGATGGCCTTGATCGCCATGACCGAGACAGGCTGCCCCTTGGCATCGAAGGGCAGGTTGTGCTTTTGGGTGTAGGTGGACTTGATAGCGATGCGCTGCCCAGGACGCATGGACTTGACTTGATCCAGGTAACGGTCGTCGTAGCCGTTTTCCCAAATGCCATCGGCAAGGAAGCGTGGCGTCTGATCGTTGGTGCGGTCGTAGCTTGCACCGACGAACCAGTAGGTTTCGTTCATAAATCCCCCCTGTGATGGGCATTGATCGGGTTAATCAATTGCCACCACCGTGTCATAAAGTCCGTAATGAGTCAGCCCCTCATGGCTGGGTATACCGGTGTACCGCAGCGAGGCATCTTCATACCGCCGGAACGCAAACACCGCCTGATTCATCTGTTCGGTGTTGAATACCTTGAGGCGGACCAAAAGGTGAAAATCTTGAACCGTCAGGCCGGTGACTGTCAAAAACAGATCTGGCTCAAGCTTGGTGATAACGTCCTGCAGCGTGTTCTCGCGGAAATCGGTGAGGTACATGAAGGCCGGAATGCGGGTAGCGAACTTGATCAGCTTCTCTTGCACCAGCTTGCGTTTGGATTTGTATTCACGCTCTTCGTCGGACAGCTCTTTCTTTTCCTTATTACTCAGGTCGCCTTCTTTGGCCTTGTTTTTAAGCCCCTTGACCTTCTCGCTCTTGTTGATAATGGTCTCGATGATGTTGTCGCCCAAAGAGCGCCATCCTTCAATTCGCTCGACCGCAGCCATGGCATCAGGGTTGTCCAAAATACGACGCAACGTACCGTTGTCTACGTTGACCAGCAAGGCGCTTTCCCACTTGCGGGCCAGCAGCGTGGCCGACGTGCCGGCCATCGCAATATCCAGAATGCCACCCGCATCAATTTGCGTCATGTTTGCGCCGTCGTAGGCCAACACGGGCAGGAAAGCCACCAGATCCTTGACCGCGTTTTCCGGGTTTGATTCATTGGGCGACAGGCCAATGCCATACTCGCACAACTGCCGCAGCGCACGCGTGGGAGCGAAATCGAAAACGAAGCACACGGGCTTCAGAATTTCTTCCTCATTCGGGTTGTCGCCGTTCGGATTTTTGATCGACCACGGCGACTGCACCCGAAATGCCGCCTGAAAATAGGTCTCGGGCGACTTGAGGTTCCGCAGCATCAAAATGGACGACCATTGCGCCACCGTCACACCTGTCGTGAGCTTGCCGCAAGACAGGGTAATGGTTTGGCTCTTGAACCCACTGCCAATGGCGCGACGAACCGGTGGTAACGCCTCTAAGCCAATGCCGGCAGATGTCCCAGCAGCGACAATCACTTCATACCCATGCCAGAAGGTGTTTTGCTTCTCGGCCAGAAGATTGGCCATGGCATGGCAAGCTGCCACGTTGGGCATGAACCAGAAAGAATGCTGCAAGTAAGGCAACAATCGCACATCCGAATAGGGAAACGGCGGCCGCGTACCTGCTTTCAGCAATTCAGTGGAATGTGCTGTATGCCCACCCCGAATGATGTCTAGCCACTTTTGTACGTCACCCTTGTGTTTGAATTTGGCGCTCGGGCCAACCCCTGATGCATCGAAAAAGGCATTCAGGTCAAATTCATCAAACTCACCGCCGCTGGCCACCGCCAACAGTTCATCGGGCATTTGATAGGTCAATAGCCGCATCTGAGGCAACGAGCCGTATGGGTTGCGTTGACCAGGGTACTGATCAGAAAACGCTGCCTTGGCCCGCTGCTCGTCGGTGTACGTCCAGTTGAAAATCTGTTCTTCAATGAATTCGCCTGTGGCCAACGCTTTGAAGGGAGTTCCCGAAAGATAAAGGTATGCACGCGTGGTGATGGGTAAAAACTCTGCCTCTTGGTCGGCCAATACGGTCAAGTCTTCATTGACGCCATCGAGTTCCCCGCCGTATTCGAGCTTGGCCTCCTTCTTGGCTACTGCATCGTCTTCACCTTCAAACAGCTCCTTGGCGGTGTCGCGCCAAGCACCAAAGTGGTATTCATCGAATACCACCAGATCCCAATTCACCGTGTGCAACCATTCGTTGCGGGGCTTGATATTGCCCAATGCGTCGCGGCCGAGCAGGTCTTGAAAAGAACCGAAGTAGACAACGGGCTTGTGCTTGTCGATCTGCGTCGGATCACTGCCCGAATTTCGGGACAGGTATTGCCAACCGTCGAAATCAACATGGCTTTCGAGATCGGTCTGCCATGCGTCTTCCACGGCCGGTTTGAAGGTCAATACCAGCACGCGCTTTGCACCCAGTTGCTTGGCCAGCTGGTAACTGGTGAACGTCTTGCCGAAGCGCATCTTGGCATTCCACAGAAAGCGTGGCGCTGCATTCGCATCTTCGGCCCAGATGGATTGGTAGTAATCCAGCGTCTTGTTCACAGCCTCAGCTTGTTCGGCACGCATGCCAAATGCCTCGTGGTGAGTACCCGTGAGTCGCTGGCCAGTGCGCAGCTCGGTGAGTACGGTCTTCACATCGTCAACCGTGCACCGAACCCATTCCAGCTCAGGGTTTTCCAGCCCCTTTTTGACCAACGCTGCGCGAACCTCATGGTCAGAAAAAATGCTGCCGTCTTCGCGCTCCGCTGCCTCGTCCAGAACGATGGTGTAGTTTTTGATTGCGGCAGTCTTCAACTGCTCTGCTACGCGCAACGCGACGTCACGCGTGGTTTGGCCTACCTTGAGCAATCCAGCGTGGGCATCGTCAGTAATGGAGTAGGCGTATATGCGGGGTCTAGCTGTTGGTTTGGGAGCGAGGATGTCCTCGACGGTGGGCTTATTCATCGTCGACTTCACTCACTTCGACTTCACCCAACAGATCGCTCGACAGATCCATCGGGCGTACGACCTTCTCGATGAAGTCGATTTCTTCTTGTGTGATGCCATACCTGGCGTACAGATCAGCGTCGGACCAGGGCCGACTCCAGTCCTGCTTCGGCACAAATGTGTAAACCTTGCGCGTGGTGTCCTGCGAAGGTTTATGCAACAGGATCAGGAGACGCGTCAGACGGCATGTCAGGTAGGACAGCGCGTTTTCAGCTTCTGCCTTGGTCGCGAAGGGTCCGATGCAGAGGTAGGTTTCTGAACAAACGCTGCCTGGCTCACCAATGAATGGCGTACTCAGAATTCGATGCGGATAGGTATCTCGGTTGCCGGTTCCAGGGGCTGCACGTCCAACGTAAATCTTCCAAGCGTCTACATATTCCAGACCTGCGGAGATCGAATCTCTTGAGACATAGCCCGTACCACCGTTCTGGTAAATCAATAGGTCATCAGCCTTTTTTGTCTTGCGTCCTTTGAACGTGGTTTCCAGTGCGAATGGTTTTCTCGAGCTAACCAGCGCATCGAATTTTTTATTTACTGGTAACTCAACAGAGCCAGATGCGCCAGTTTCGTAATCCGTTACTTTCTTAAGTATTGAAACACCTTCGTTAAAGCGAATAAAGACATCGGCACCTGTCTCCATCAATGGGCGAATTGCTGTGGAAACAGGCCAGTCCTTAAAGTGCGTGCTAACTTGGCAAAGGCCTCGATGGTCACGATTCCAAAGAAAGTAGCAAACACCACCTTTCAGGCCCACGCCAGGGAAAACGTCCGAGGCGCTGAGGTAATCGTCAATCGACCTCAAGCGGTCGTCTGAAAGCATTGATTCACGGAAATCATCCAACCCTTTGCCGCCCGCAAACCAGCGTGCTGGAATGATCATTGACAGATACCGAGGCTCAAGCTGTTTGGCCTGCTCTACAAACATCTGATAGATGGGCGCGGCGCTTGTGCCGTAGCCGCCGTCGCTAAGCTGGTACGGCGGATTACCGATGATGACGTCGAATTGCATTGCCTCTCCAAACAACTCGGCCATGCGAGTTTTGATGTTGTCGGTGTGAATGAAAGCGTAAGCATGGGTTTCCATGTCGCCGCCCCGGTCCAGCGCCTGTTGGCTGGCGCCACAGTAGGTGCATTTGCCGTTGACCCAGGTGTGCTCGGTGCGCTCGAACCAGATGTTGCCAGCCTCGTTGGTGAAGCCCTTGGCCACGGCGTGCGGCCCGTTGGCCCATTTGGAGCAATACAGGCTGCGCCGAGCCAGCAGACTGGTCAGACGGGTGATTCCAATACCAAACACCTGCTTAGTCAGAATGTGGTTCACGCGTTCCTGCAAATCGGGGATTTCACCTGCCAATCCTTTGACCAGGCGGGTCGTGATTTCACGCAGGAAAACACCGGACTTGGTGAACGGATCCAAGAATTTCACCGATGAGTCAGACCACAGGTCTGCTCCATCATGGTCAGTGGCCCACGTCTGGGCCACCATGTCCAACATGCGATTGGCCAACTCAGGCGGCGTGAACACCTCGTCGTTTGACAAATTGGCGATGCAGGTCAGCACATCAGGGTTGCGCCCGCGCAGCGTGAAACTGACTTGTTGATTCATGTGACCTCCCGAGGCACGTTGTTTGCCTCAAGCGCAGCCAGCTCGCGCATAGTCATTGGCGCATAGGTCTGAATGGGCGTGAAAATTTCGTGCTTACCGAACAGTGATCCCTCGGCGCTGAAGTTGGCAGAGCCCGTCAACACATCCAACCGAAAATCCCGGCGCTGAAACTTGCCTTTGCCCAAGTAGCCCCACTCTGCAAACGCGATGGGTTGGCCATCACGTGCACGCATGGTCAGTGCATCGCCGTGAAGAATGTTGGTCTTCAACACGTGCATGGCAGCCAAGTAAAGCTCGTCCTCGTCGCTTGCCTGGGTATATTCAACGAATATTTCCAAGGCGTTCTCGCGACATTCGGCAACGTTGTCTGCCAGCAATTCAATGCCATAGATACACATCAAGGCCAGCAAGGCGTAATGCCGCCGCTCGAAATCTGACTTACCGTATTTCAATTCAACGGCAGCCAGTTTGCGCCTCAAGATACGCGCAATGAAGTTGCCGCTGCCGCAAGCTGGCTCCAAGAACCGAGCGTCAATGCGTTCGCTCTCGGCCTTGACCAGGTCGAGCATGGCCTCGACCATCCATGGAGGCGTAAATACCTCGCCGTGGTCGACAACACGCTGTTTTGATTTAACCAGTGTCACGAATAAACCTCACTCCGGCGCCACTAATCTGACGCTCGGAAAATAATTCTTATAACGCCGAGTATCTCGGGTTAATACCGGCAGGCCGCTGACAGCGGCGTGGGCGCCGATAAAAAAATCCCCGAGCACATTGTTTTTCACGCCCCCGCTGCGGCGGTACTGCACAAAGGCCTTACCCGCCAGGAACAGGGCTGGCTTGGGAATTTCCAGCATGCGCAGCTCCATGTCGTCGAGCACCTGATCCAGTGCCTCGACAGTAGAAAACGTCAGCGACAGCTCGGAGTAGATGATGGGGTTGATGGCCAGCCGGTAGACCTTGGACTGGGCCTGCAACTGTGCGATGGACCAGTCGGCCCAGTCCGGGTCGTTCTCCAGGACATCGACCAAAACGTTGGTGTCGACCAGCATCAAGACTCGCCGCGCAGCAGCGCCATCAGGTCTTGCGTGCGCCACTTGACGTCGGCCTTGCCGCGTGCAGCTTCAAACCGGTCGGGCTTGCGCTTGGCCGAGCCTTCGGCCTTGTGGATCACCACTTCGCCGTCCTGGTTGACGGCAAAGTCCACCGGCATGCCGGGGTGCAGGCCCAGGGCATCTCGGATTTGCTTGGGGATGGTGACTTGCCCCTTGATGGTGAGCGTGGTCGACATGCGGCCTCCTGTGTTTTACAATGGATTCTATAGTAATACCACTGTGTGATGGTGGCAATACATGCGTTTTTGCAAAGCCAAACAAGAGGAAACAACCATCACCACCGTCACGAACGTCACAGACGGGCTCACTGGTGATCTTGGTGACGATTGTGACGGTGCCATCCTCTTGTTTGACCTTGCTGGGACGCGTATGAAGGGTGTGAGTCGAGATCGCTCCCTTATCCCGACGGCCAGCACATCATTTTTAATATACTGATCTTTTATCCAGTATTGCCATGAACAAATCCACCGCCCCCACCAGCTGCCTGCGCTACTGGGACCTGGCCGACCACATCCGCATCGATGACGCCATCGCCCTGTGGTGCGGCGTCGAGCCCGCCCAACTGAACAGTCTGAACTTCGAAACCCAATGCATGAGCGCCAAGCGGGCCGCCCTGGTTGCCGCCCTGCGCGCTGAACGCCTGGAGTACGAGGATCTGGGCATCGTCACCGCCCGTGGCCAAGTGTTCAAGGGTGCGCCCATCGACGAGTTGCTGGAAAAGGATCGCCTGGTCATCAACAAGGCCAGCCTGCGCCGGTGGTTCGAACAATTGCCGTTTGAAGATCAACCGCCGTTCCTGTTCGACGAGGCTCGCCAACCGATATTGCCCGATGGCAGCGACGCGGCCGAAATGAGCAGTATGAAGGCCTTGGCCATGATGGCCATGCTGCTGGCTCAGTCGTCGCAATACCGCATCGGCGATCGGCCCAACTCGGACGCCATCGGCAAGGCCGTGCTTGAAGCAGCCACCGCCTACATGCCTGGCAACACCCGTGGGCTCTATGCACTGCACAAGAAGATCGCCGAGGCCCTCAAAAAGTACGGTCCGGAGATCAAGATCCATCGGGCCTGATGACCAAAAACTGAACTTCAGTTTTGTTTTCTGACTTCAACTGACAGCATGAATTGACCCCGGCAGCATCTCGGCATTCCCAAATAAACCGGAAGGAATGCCGAAATGCCCAAAAGGGTCCGAACACCTGCCAGCGCCGCTGCCCTGCGCGCTGAATTCTGGCAAGCGCCCGCCGAGGCCTTGCTTGACCGTAAAACCGCTGCCGCCGGCATGGGCTACACCGTCGGCTGGCTGGAGTGGTCTGCTACCCACGGCGGTGGCCCTATCCTCACCAAGATCGGACGCACCGTCCGCTACCGCAAGGCCGATGTGCTGGCTTGGCTGGACGCCAACAGCCGCCGCATTGAGCGCACCTCCGAACTCACGGATCGGGGGTGATGGTGAGTCATACCCCTTCCCCCGATACCCAAACAATAGAAGGGCATCGTCACAACCATCACGACCATCACGCCGAGGGACTGTCCGGTGACGGTTGTGATGATGGTGACGGTCGTTCTCTATTGTTAGACATCGGCGAAACGCACATATCGCCTACCGATGCGACCGTCACGGCCGCAGCCACCGGTCACACCGAAGGTTCGGACGCCAACACCGCACCTGCCATCGACCCCGAAACTGATCCCGTCGGTGTGATCGAAGCCGCCTTGGTGCGACTGGTCGATGACGTCGGCGTCCTGGCCGAAGAACCGGTGGTGCGTGCGTTCACGGTGCTCAAGGCCACCGACATGGCCACCTACCTGCGACTGCGCCACGCGGCCAAGATCACCAATCGCGGCTGCTCGGTCACGGTGCTGGACAAACTGGTCAGCAAGGAACTGCCCGACAGCGACAACGATTCTTCGGCCATTGATGACCTGGTGGACATCGGCCGCACCCAGTGCCAACTGCACCACGATGCCGACCGCCTGGCCGTGGCCATCATTCCCATGGCGGAGCGCCAAGAGGTCTGGCGGGTGGTTTCCACCGGCTACGAGTCCTGGTTGCGTGCGGCCTACTGGCGCGCCAAGGAATCCGGTGTGCCCGACATGACCCTGCGCGCGGCGCTGGCCACGCTGTCTGCCGCCGGTGTCAACGATGGTGATGAGGTCGCCGTTCACCTACGTGCCGCCGAAGCCGAACCGGGCTACCTCATCGACCTGTGCGACGAACACTGGCGCGCCGTACATGTCACCGCCCGGGGCTGGCAGGTGCTGAATACCTCACCGCAACTGTTCACCCGCACCCAGTCACAACGCGCATTGCCGGTGCCTCAAGCCGGTGGCGATCTGGGCTTGCTGTGGCAGCACGTGAACATTCCGGCCGACCGGCGCCTGTTGGTGCTGACCTGGCTGTTGGACTGCTTCCGCCCCGACACCCCGTTTCCGATTCTGGAGTTGGTCGGGGAACAGGGCTCGGCCAAGTCCACCACGCAGTCGGTGCTGCGCAGCCTGGTTGACCCCAACAAGGTGATGTTGCGTGGCCGCCCCAAAACAGTGGAGGACATCTTTGTCGCCGCCCAGAACAACTGGCTGGTCTCTTACGAAAACCTCTCCGGCCTGACCGCCGAACAGCAAGACGCCTTTTGCACCCTAGCCACCGGTGGCGGCTTTGCTTCGCGACTGTTGTACTCGAACGGCGAAGAACATGTGATGGAAACCAAGCGGCCGGTGGTCTTGAATGGCATCGCGGTAGTGGCCACTCGTCCCGACCTGATCGACCGGGTCATTCACGTGAGCATGCCGGTGATTCCGGCCACCGCCCGCAAGGACGACGCCGACACCCATGACGCCTGGGAGCGTGACCACCCATTGGTGTTTGGCGCACTGCTGGACCTGTTCGCCGCTGCCCTAGCGATTCTGCCAACGGTTCAGCTCACCCACAAACAGCGCATGGCCGACTACGAGCGGCTGGGCGAAGCCGTTGCACGCGCCCTGGGCTTTGAGGCTGGTCACTTCCAGACGCTGTACGCCGAACTGGTACGGGCCGGCGTTGACCGGGCGCTGGAGAGCAACAGCGTGGCGCAGGTGCTGGACAAGTACATCCAGGAGCGCATCACGCCCTTCAACTGGCAGGGCACCGCCGGTCAGCTCTACGACTTGCTCAACGGTCAAACCCTACTGGACCGCAGTACCGATCGATCCACCTGGCCGAAGTCCCCGAAGGGGCTGGCTGACCAGTTGCGCCGCATTGCCCCGGCCTACCGCGCCAAGGGCGTTGAGATCAGCCACCTCGGCCACAGCCGTGAGGGGGCCATCTGGCGCATTGCCACAACCAGCGCCACACCTGAATCCCGAACGTTCGACGCCACGCCGCCCGGCGTCAAACCCACCCCTGTGGGCGGCACCCGCTATGGAGAACACCGTGGATAAACACGCCACCACCTCGCCCCCGAAGAACCTGCACCCGCTCTGGTACCGCCACTTTGGCATCCAGACGCTGCAACCCACACCACAGGCCAACCGGTCACAACCGCCACGCCATCAACCCAGCCGCGCCGACGGGCAGATCCTGCTGCGCGCTGTGCAAGCCCTGGTCGCCTCACGCGGCCCCGTCAAACACGTTTACTGAAAGGAAATTCCACCATGAAACTGAACCCCTTTGCCAAGAAAACGGGCGCGTATCTCGCCAGCGTCAAGGCCGAACACGACGACCTCAAAACCCGGATCGAGGACATTGAAGATGAATTGATCGACGCCCGTGCGGATTACGAAGCGGCCAGTGAGAAGAACACCCGTCTGCGTGAAAGCGCCGGTCGCCTGTCCATGAATACCCCGCCCGCAGCATCGGCGCACTGGCCGGTGGTCACCGCTGCGTCACAGAAGGTTCAGCAGCTGGAATCGAAATTGAGTGATCTCAAGAGCCGAATTCCGCCACTGGCCCATCTGATTCAAGGCCCTGACGACCACGAGAAAGCACAGGCCCAACTGCAAGCACTGAACAGTCGGCAAGCGGAACTCACCAGCGAAATCGCCAAGGCCGACACCGTCATGGCCAAGTTGGAAAAGCGCATCGCCGATGTGCAGTCGCGCATCGCCGCTGAAAGCCAACTCGCTGCTGAGGCATTGATTGGCGCCGAAGGGGAATTCACGGTGCCGGAGGTGCTGGCCAAGCTCGAAGCCGAACTGCGACTGGCGCAGACGGCGCTGACTGACTTGACGACCAAGAAGGCTGACTGGCGCCAAGAGCAAGACGACAACCGCAAAGCGCTTCGCGATGCGGAACATGCACTGGTCCACACCCGCGCCACCGTCATCGAAATCGAGCTCTTCGAGAAGGTCACACCGCTGATGGAGTTGTTTGCCCGCGCCGCCGTCTCTCGCCGTGCATGCCGCTGGGGCGAGAGCGAACACGAGTATCTGATCAAGATTCCTGATGAGCAGGTGATGGCTGCGCGCAAAGCGCTGGGCATGACAAGCGACGACTGATGGTAGAGGCAGGACATGCGCAGTCGCGGCATATGTATGGCCTGTCGTGGTTGCGCTGCTTAGGCGGCAACCGTTCCTTTCGCCCATGTCGCGTAACGCCTGGCCGGTGCTGACTGTGAACGGCATTGCAGAAAACCGGCCACCCCGAATTCACCCTGAAAGGACCCCCATGGAAATCCACTCCACCCGGCTGGATGCAGGCAACCCGTTTGCCCGGCAACAGCAACTGGCAAGCAGCGTGCGACACGCCCTCAGCCGCCTGCCGCCCAAGACCCGGGCACAGGTGTTGGCGCAAGCCATGCCGGCCATCGAGCCACCACGTCACATGCCCCAGAGCGCGGTGTCGTACCGCGTGCCAGCGCCGGTGGTGCAAGCCACGGCCACCTCGGTGCAGACCGTCTATCCCACGGTGGTCTACCGCCCCCGGCGTGTAGCGCAAGTCGTTCCTTGGCAGTTGGCCCTGCTGATCAACGGCATACGCCTGACCCGTCGGGCCAAGAAGGTCTGGGCGCGTGAGATGAAGGAGGCCAAAAAGGAATGGCGGTGGTTGCAACGACACCTGTTGCGGGCGCTTGCGCGCCGGATGGGGCTGTTTGCCACCCCTGCGGGAAAACGACGGGTCCTTCCTACGCATAAGGCTATACGGGGGGCAACAGCGCAGCGCTTCGCTAGGCGCTGACCTCAAAACCAGGTTACCACCCCGCCGGTTACCACGGCGGTTACCACCCCCGGCATTGGCCGGAGGACATCTACAAACACAAGGAAATGAAATGAACACAACGACCACCACCAACAGCAACGCCACCCAACATCCATACCCCCACTTGCTTGTGCCCATCGGGCGCAACACCCCCAGCATTGAACTGACCGTCATGGGCTGGTTCGCTGCCGGTCATGAATTGATGTGGGTCCCGATCTTTGAAGTTGACGGCAGCCCCGGTGACTTGGCCGAGGCGCAAGCCGATGCCGAAGCGATCACCCGGCGTGGCCCCTACATCGTGCGCCAGCTCACCGACCTGTATTGGCTACCGATGGGCATCCGGGGTTGGTTGATTCCGGCGCACCTGGAAGACACCGATGTGGTTTGCATGCGCGAGGCCAAGGGCGAGATCAGCTTTGGCCAGATTCGACGCAAGGGCATGAACCGCCCCCTGACCTGGCGCGACGACACCGAAAGCGAATTGTGAGAGCCAGTTATGACTTGGCTTCTGGTGCCAGAAGCGCGTTCATGGAGGTCCACAAACCCCTCTCTGGAAAGGAACACTGAAATGACCATCACAACCATCACCGCCCAGGTAACCGACACCAACCACCGGCCCAAAGGGGCCATGCCCGTGCAGGTGACGTTTGACGCCGAAGGTCCCGTGCGTGCGCAGCACGCCGGGCAGGTTTACCGCTACACCGGCAAGTCAGGGTTCAACCGCGCCACAGGCCTGGCAGTGCGTGAAATGGCCACCATCGACGACGCCCGGCTATGGATCACGCTCGACGGCACACAGGTGTGGGAGGACTGAACATGGCCGACAAACGCCAATACAACAGCACCAGCGTCACCGCCCAGTTGAGCGCCTTGGCCGACATGAAAATGGCCGATCTCTGGTTGCTCTGGGACCAGCACTTCAAACGCCGCCCGGGCACCTGGAGCCGCGACTATGTCGTCGGCCGCATCGCCTACAAAATCCAGGAAGCGGCCTACGGTGGGATCGACTCCGACATCCATCGGCAACTGGTGCGCATGGGCCAAAAGCACACCCGCATGGGCCACGCCAACAGCGCCGAAGCCATGTTGCTGCCCGGCGCCACCTTGATCCGCAGCCACGGTGGCAACGAGCACCGGGTGGTGGTCACACCCGATGGCGAATACGAATACAAGGGCCAGGTCTTCAAAAGCCTGTCGATGGTGGCGCGCCACATCACCGGCACCCATTGGTCCGGCCCGGCCTTCTTTGGCTTGAGGAAATCAGCCAAGGGCACGGCCAAGACAGCCGGAGGTGACCGATGAGAGAAACACGCAAACAGCCGTACTTCTCATCGGCAGGCATAGGCTCGCCCAACGTGCCGCCCAAGCGCTGCGCGGTGTATTGCCGGGTGTCGTCCGACGAGGGTCTGGACCAGGCCTTCAACTCCATCGATGCCCAAAAGGAGTCTGGCCACGCCTTCATCAAAAGCCAGGCGCATGAGGGTTGGATCTCGGTGACCGACGACTATGACGATCCGGCCTACTCAGGTGGCAACATGGAACGCCCGGCATTGAAGCGCCTGCTGCGTGACATCGAGGCTGGCAAGGTCGACATCATCGTGGTCTACAAGATTGACCGCCTGTCGCGGTCGTTGGCTGACTTTGCCAAGATGGTCGACATCTTTGACCGCAACGGCGTGAGCTTCAGCGCCGTCACGCAGCAGATCAATTCGGCCACATCAATGGGGCGCTTGATGCTGAACGTCTTGTTGTCCTTCGCCCAGTTCGAACGGGAGGTGACCAGCGAGCGCATCCGCGACAAGTTTGCCGCCAGCGCCGCCAAAGGCATGTGGATGGGTGGGCCGCTGCCGCTGGGCTACCGGGTGGAAAACCGGCGCCTGTTGATCGTGCCAGAGGAAGCGGAACTGGTGCGTCGCATCTTCCGCCAATACGCCGCTGACCCCTACGTCACCGGCATCACCCAGCAGTTGATGGCCGAAGGGATCACCACCCGCAAGGGCAAGTTCTTCTGCAAGCAGACCATCCACAAGATGTTCCACAACCGGATTTATCTGGGCGAGATCGTGCACAAGGGCAAGGTCTTCCCTGGCCAGCATGAGGGCATCCTTACCCAGGCTGAATGGGATGCTGTACATGCGGTACTGGCAACGGACAGCAAAATGCGCTGTGTCAAGTCCCTGACACGGAACTCGCCGCCCGCCTTGTTGCGCGGACTGGTTTACGCCCCCACCGGCAGCCGGATGGTGCCCAGTTACACGGTTAAGACCAAGTCTGGCGGCAAGCGCTACCGCTATTACGCCGACCTGAAGTACGTGCGCTTTGGCACCAGCGCGGAGACCTACGGCTCCATCAATGCCGACCAGCTCGAGGGCATTGTGGTGCAGCAGGTCTTGCAGGCATTGCAATCACCTGCGTCCATCCAGGCGGTGTGGGATGCCGTCAAGGCTGCTACTAAGGAACTGGATGAACCGCATGTAGTGCTGGCCATGCGCAACCTGGGCGCGGTCTGGGCATCACTGTTTCCGGAGGAGCAGCGGCGCATCGTCAATTTGATGATCCGCCGGGTGCAGATCACCGAGGACGCCATTGAGATTCAGTGGCACACCCCGGGCTGGCAATCGCTGGTCGGGGAATTCCAGCCCAACACCATCGGGGCCGAGTTGGCCGAACTGGCCGAGCGCGCATGAAGGAGAAGACCGTGCCAAAAGTCAAAAACACCGTGATGCAAACCGGATCGCCGGAGGTCAGGAAGCTTCGGGATGGCGCCGACGTCCAGCTGACCACGGTGATCCCCGTCAAGATCACCCGCCACAAATTCACCCGGGTGATTGTTCAACCCGGCCAGGCTGCCCCCAACAACTGGCAGGCGCAGATGGACGCCAAGCTGATGAAGGCCTTGTGCATGGCCCTGTACTGGCAGGAGCAACTCGACAGCGGCGGCGTCGAGAGCATGGCCGCCATCGCCAAACGCGAGGGCATGGAGAAGATGCGGGTGCACAAGATCATGAAGCTGGCCCGGCTGGCGCCCCACTATGTGGAAGCCATTGCCCGGGGCCAGGGGCCGATCGGCTTGTCCTTCGAGTTCTTCGTGCGCAAGATCTTGCCGCACGACTGGAGGCAGCAGGAAGTTGTTATCGAGGCGTTGGCGGGTTAGCCGTCAAGACGCAGCAGGCCTTCGGCGATAAACCAAAATCCTCGCAGCAACAACAAGTAGGAAGGACAACACTGGCAAGGACAAAAAGAGCAAGGCAATCTGCTTTGCAGTCAATTTGAAGTCTCCCCACATGATCCCCTCTTCGAAGCTGGGGTCTTGTCTCGCTTTGTATATCGAATCAGCGTTCAAGAGATCTACCGGACCTGAGGCGGTAAATGCATAGTCCTCGCCTAGCCCAACGAAGTACATAAAGATTACAAATGTGATTAACGCAGCGGCGAGCCCCATCAAAAAAGTTTTGGTTCCATTACTCATATTCGCCTCCGGACATTCGACTTTTTCAGGCTAACACGACTGCCAGATTCTAAAAAATTTCGATCTGCACCTTTTGGGTACCGTGGTTACGCAGCAAACCGGAATCGCGCAAACCCGCATGGTTGCTGGGTTCGTGGCCGATGACGATCAACGCATTCACAGAGAACAGAGAGCGTTTCGGCGTCGGAAAAGGGCTTCAGTGGCATAAAACCGCGAGGGCCAGCACACGCACCGTGGCGCAAACCCTTGTGTTTATTTGGGAAACGACGGGCAAAAAAAATGACCTGAGGGGTTCAGGTCATGGGATGTGGTGCCGGAAAGAGGAATCGAACCCCCGACCTTCTCATTACGAATGAGCTGCTCTACCGACTGAGCTATTCCGGCTTCCTTGGGGCCATGGGCCTGCGGGAAAGCCCCGCATTATAGCGTGACTTGGTGGGCCTTCAGCGGGATGCGTCGGCTTCCAGGTGGTAGGCGGTGACCCGTTCCACTTCGTTCTTCGAGCCCAGGATCACGCTGACGCGCTGGTGCAGCTCGGTCGGCTGGATGTCGAGGATGCGCTGGCGGCCGTTGGTGGCGGCGCCCCCGGCCTGCTCGACGATCCAGCCCATGGGGTTGGCTTCGTACATCAGGCGCAGCTTGCCGGCCTTGTGCGGCTCACGTTTGTCCCAGGGGTACATGAAGATGCCGCCGCGGCTGAGGATGCGGTGCACATCGGCCACCATGGAGGCGATCCAGCGCATGTTGAAGTCCTTGCCGCGCGGGCCTTCCTTGCCAGCCAGACATTCGTCGATGTAGCGGCGCACCGGGGCATCCCAGTGGCGCATGTTGCTCATGTTGATGGCGAATTCCTTGGTGTCCTCGGGGATCTTCACCTCGTCCTGCGTGAGCACCCAGGAACCCTGCTCGCGGTCCAGCGTGAACATGGCCACGCCGTTGCCCACGGTGAGCACCAGCGTGGTTTGCGGGCCGTAAATGCAGTAACCGGCAGCCACCTGCTGGCTGCCTGCCTGCAGGAAATCGGCTTCGCTCACCGGGTCGATCAGCTGCGGGTCGTCGTTGTGTTTGCGCAGAACGGAGAAGATGGTGCCGATGGACACGTTGACGTCGATGTTGCTGGAGCCGTCCAGCGGGTCGAACATCAGCAGGTATTCACCCTGGGGGTAGCGGTTGGGCACCACGTAGATGCCTTCCATCTCTTCCGAGGCCATGGCCGCCAGGTGGCCGCCCCACTCGTTGGCGTCGATGAGCACTTCATTGGCGATGATGTCGAGTTTTTTCTGCACCTCGCCTTGCACGTTTTCGCTGCCAGCGGTGCCCAGCACCTCGCCAAGCGCGCCCTTGTTGACGCTGATGGCGATGCGTTTGCAGGCGCGCGCGACGACCTCGATGAGCAGGCGCAGCTCGGGCGGGATGCTGCCGTGCACGCGCTGCTGTTCGACCAGATAGCGGGTCAGGGAAATCTTGCCGGACATGGGGACTCCTTGGTTTTCCTAGGGCGGTGCGTTCAGTCGGCGAGCGCGCGGGTCACCACCTCGCGCACGTCGTTGCTCAGCTCGGGCTTGGCCGCCACACGGGCGATGGCTTCGCGCGCGGCGGTGCGGTAGGGTTCGGCGAGCTTTTTCCAGCGGTCCAGCGCACGCGCCAGGCGGGCGGCGACCTGCGGGTTGAAGGTGTCGATTTCCAGCACACGTTCGCTCCAGAACACGTAGCCAGCGGCGTCGGCACGGTGGAACGCGCCCGGGTTGGCGTGGCAGAAGGTGCTGACCACGCTGCGTGCCCGGTTGGGGTTGCGCAGGTGGAAGTCGGGGTGCAGCAGCAACTGCTTGACCAGGGGCAGGATGTTGCCGCTACGGTCGGGCGCGCCCGCCTGCAGGGCGAACCACTTGTCGATGACGAGGTCTTCGTGGCGGAACAGGGTGTGGAAACGCTGCAGCGCCTGCTGGGCCAGGGCGTGGCCGCTGCTGACCAGGGCGCTGAGCGCCTGGAAGCGGTCGGTCATGTTGCCCGCGTCCTTGAAGCGCTGGTAGGCCTTGCCAGGCCAGACGGGGTTGCCGTTGTCGCGCGCGGCCAGGCACAGCATGTGCAGGGCCAGGCCCGCCAGGGCACGGCGGCCGCTGGAGACAGGGTCGGGCCGGTAGGCGCCGTTGTCCTGGTTGGCGTCGAAGGCGTGGACCCAGTCATCGTGCAAGGCATGGGCTAGCTGCTGGCGCATGGCTTCGCGCACGGCGTGCACGCGCTGCGGGTCCACCACGTCGAGCTGCTCGGAGATGTAGGTCTCGGCGGGCAGGGTGAGCACAAGCTCCTTGAATGCGGCGTCCAGCGCTGGGTGGCGCAGCACGGCGCGCATGGCGTCAAGGTAGGCTGCGTCCAGTGCGTCGTGCGGCACCGGGCCCTCGGCCTGGATGGCTCGCAGCGCACGGCGCAGGGCCAGCCGCTGGCCAGCTTCCCAGCGGTTGAAGGCGTCGCTGTCGTGGGCCAGCAGCGTGAGCAGCTGTGCATCGGTGTAGTCGTACTCGAGCACCACCGGGGCGCTGAAGCCGCGCAGCAGCGAGGGCACGGGTTCGCTGTCCACGTTCACGAAGGTGAAGGTTTCGCTGGGTTCGGTCAACACCAGGGTGCGGGTGCCGTGTTCCGGGTGGCTCCAGTGGGACAGCTGCAAAGGCAGTTCCCGGCCTTGTGCGTCCAGCAGGCCCAGCGCCACGGGGATAACGAAGGGCTCCTTGACCGGCTGCCCAGGGGTGGCCGGGCAGCTTTGCGACAGGGTGAGGGTGTAGGTGCGGGCTGCAGCGTCGTACTGGCCCTGTGCCTGCACGCGAGGTGTGCCGGCCTGGCTGTACCAGCGCTTGAATTGCGGCAGCAGGCGGGCCAGGTCGCTACCGGGGTTGGCGTCGGCAATTGAACTGGCGAAGTCGTCGCAGGTCACGGCCTGGCCGTCGTGGCGTTCGAAGTAGAGCTTCATGCCATTGGCGAAGCCTTCGCGTCCGACCAGGGTCTGCTGCATGCGCACCACCTCGGCGCCCTTTTCGTAGACGGTGACGGTGTAGAAGTTGTTGATCTCGGCGTAGCTGTCGGGGCGCACCGGGTGGGCCATGGGGCCGGCGTCCTCGGGGAACTGGGCGGTGCGCAGCACGCGCACGTCCTCGATGCGCTTGACGGCGCGCGCCGAGGGGCTCCCAGCCATGTCCATGCTGAATTCCTGGTCGCGGAAGACGGTCAGGCCTTCTTTCAGGCTCAGCTGGAACCAGTCGCGGCAGGTGACGCGGTTGCCTGTCCAGTTGTGGAAGTACTCGTGGCCGACCACGCTTTCGATGTTGGCGAAATCGGCGTCGGTGGCGGTGGCGGGGCTGGCCAGCACGTACTTCGTGTTGAAGATGTTGAGGCCCTTGTTCTCCATCGCGCCCATGTTGAAGTCGCTGGTGGCGACGATCATGAAGCGTTCCAGATCAAGCGGCAGGCCGAAGCGGGCTTCGTCCCAGGCCACGCTGGCCATGAGGGAGTTCATGGCGTGCTCGGTCTTGTCCAGGTCGCCGGGGCGCACGTAGACCTGCAGGGTGTGTTCGGTGCCGCTGCGGCTGATGATCTTCTGCTCGCGGTGCACCAGCTTGCCCGCCACCAGGGCGAACAGGTAGCAGGGCTTCTTGTGCGGGTCCACCCACTTGGCGTAATGCCGCGGGCCGTTGGGGCCGTCTTCCAGATCGCCTTGGTCCACCAGGTTGCCGTTGCTCAGCAGCACCGGGTAGGCAGCCTTGTCGGCGCGCAGCGTCACGGTGTAGCTGGCCATCACATCCGGGCGGTCCAGGAAGTAGGTGATGCGTCTAAAGCCTTCGGCCTCGCATTGCGTGAAGAAGGTGCCATGGCTGACGTACAGCCCCATCAGCTTGGTGTTCTTGGCGGGGGCGCAGGTGGTGAAGATTTCCAGGTCGAAGGCGTCGGGGCCTTCAGGCAGGTTCTCCAGCACCAGCCGTTGGCCGTCCATCTTGAAGCTGGTGCCCGCGCCGTTGACCAGCACGCGGGCGAGGTTGAGTTCCTCGCCGTCCAGGCGCAGCGGCTGCGGCGCCACCTCCGGGTTGCGGCGCAACCGCATCTTGTTCAGCACGCGGGTCTTGGCCGGATCCAGGTCGAAGGTCAGGTCGACCGTGTCGATCAGGTAGGCGGGGGCGGCGTAGTCTTCGCGTTTCACCACGGTGGTGGGGCCTTCACGCAGGGAGCTCATGGGTGGTTCCGTTCAGGGGGCAGTGTTGTGGCTCAGACGCCTTGCTTGAGCGAGGCTTCGATGAAGGCGTCGAGGTCCCCGTCCAGCACTTTCTGGGTGGCGGAGATTTCGACGTTGGTGCGCAGGTCCTTGATGCGGCTGTTGTCCAGCACGTAGGAACGGATCTGGTGGCCCCAGCCCACGTCGGTCTTGGTGTCTTCCAGCTTCTGCTGCGCCTCCATGCGCTTGCGCATTTCGTAGTCGTACAGCTTGGAGCGCAGGCGGCCCCAGGCCAGGTCGCGGTTGCTGTGCTGGCTGCGGCTGTCCTGGCTTTGCACCACGATGCCGGTGGGGATGTGCGTCAGGCGCACGGCCGAGTCGGTCTTGTTGATGTGCTGACCACCCGCACCGCTGGCGCGGTAGGTGTCCACGCGCACGTCGGCGGGGTTGATGTTGATTTCAACCGAGTCGTCGATCTCGGGGTAGACGAACACCGAGGCGAACGAGGTGTGGCGGCCACCCGACGAGTCGAAGGGGCTTTTGCGCACCAGGCGGTGCACGCCGGTTTCGGTGCGCAGCAGGCCGTAGGCGTACTCGCCTTCGATCTTGATGGTGGCGCTCTTGATGCCGGCGGTGTCGCCGTCGGTGACGTCTTCCACCGTGACCTTGAAACCCTTGCGCTCGCCGTAGCGGGTGTACTGGCGCAGCAGCATGCTGGCCCAGTCGCAGGCTTCGGTGCCACCAGCGCCCGCCTGGATGTCCAGGAAGCAGTTCAGCGGGTCGGCTTCCTGGTTGAACATGCGGCGGAATTCGAGTTTTTCGACATCGGCGGCCAGTTTGTCGGCTTCGCCTTCGATGGTCTCCAGGCCGGCGTCATCGCCTTCTTCCTTGGACATCTCGAACAGCTCGCTGTTGTCTGCCAGCTCGGTGCTCAGGCGGTCGAGCACCAGCACCACGTCCTCCAGGGACTTCTTTTCCTTGCCCAGATCCTGGGCGCGCTTGGGGTTGTCCCAGACGGTGGGCTCTTCCAGTGCGCTGTTGACTTCGGTGAGCTTCAGTGCCTTGGCATCGTAGTCAAAGATACCTCCGTAGCTCGACCACGCGTTCGCTGAGGTCGGCCAGGCGGGAGGAAATGGCGTTGATGCGTTCTGCTTCCATGATGCGTGTCTTTTCTGTGCGTGTCGGTGAAACACGCAATTTTCTCACGTCAGGAAGTTTTCGAGGAGGTGTGCGACTTCGGCGGGCTGGTCGTGGTGCAGCATGTGGCCCGCATCGGCCACCACGGCGACGCGGCAGTCGGGTACGGCCTGCAGCCTTTCATGGTACTGCGCCAGGGTGTATTCCCCCTTGAACCACGCGCCCAGGCTGTCGTCAGACGCCTCCACGGCCAGCACCGGGGCGGTGATGCGCTTGAACACTTCCAGCACTTCGTCCACCCGGTAGAGCTGCGGGTTGACGATCTTGTGCGCAGCGTCGCCCAGCACTTCCCAGCGGCCGGCGGCGTTCTTGGCCGCCCAGTGGCTGGCCAGCCAGCGGGCCTGCGCCTCGGGCAGGCGGCGGTTGGTTTTCATGAGGCGCCTGGCCACGCCGTCCAGGCTGTCGTAGGTCTTCAGGTCGATGGTGCCTTGGCGCAACCCGCGCAGCTCGTCCAGCCAGCGGGCGTAGCGGCCGGGGGCCTGCGCCGCCCGGGTGGCTGGCATGCCGAAGCCCTCCAGGTTGACCAGGCGGCGCACGCGCTGCGGGCGCACACCGCCGTAGAGCATGACGACGTTGCCGCCCATGCTGTGCCCCACCAGGTCGATGGGGGCGTCGGGTTGGCCCAGTTGGGCGTTGACATGGTCGACCAGGGCGTCCAGGTCGGCCAGGTAGTCGGGGAAGAAGTAGTGGTCGCCGTGCGAATAGGTGGTGGGGGAGTCGCTGTCCACATGGCTGAGCGCGCGCGTCAGGCCGAAGCCGCGCCAGTCAGGGGCGACGATGAAACGGTCCTGCGACAGGGCGTCCACCACGAACTGCCAGGAGGCGGAAACGTCCATCCAACCATGGACGAGGAAGAGCGGCGTCTCGCCGGGCCGGGGGGTGCCCCACAGGCGGACGTGGTAGCGCTGGTCGCGAATGTGAACGAACTCGCTGCGGGAGGGGCGTCGGACTTGGTACATTCGCAGGATTATTCAGGAGACCCGCCATGGCCGGCAGTCAAGGCAGAGACAAAGTCCATTCCTCCCACAACACCGTGCAAGACCATTACGCAGCCCTGCATGCGGGCTTTCACTGGAAAGTGCCCAAGCGGTTCAACATGGCCGAGGCCTGTTCGCGCCGGTGGGCGGCGCAGGCGGGCAGCTCACGCGCCACGGCTGTCATTGCCGACGGGCCGGGCCGCGCGCCCACCCTGCACAGCTACGCCGAGCTGCAGGACGCGGCCAACCGCCTGTCCAACGTGCTGCGCATTCTGGGCGTGAAGGCGGGTGACCGCGTGGCCATCGTGCTGCCGCAGCGTTTCGAGACGGCCGTTGCCTACATGGCAGTGCTGCAGATGGGCGCAGTTGCCATGCCCCTGTCGCAACTGTTCGGGCCTGAGGCGCTGGAGTACCGCCTGCAGGACAGCGCTGCCGTGGCGGCCCTGTGCGATGGTGTCACCGGCCCGGCCGTTGCGTCGGTCCGCGAGCGTTGCCCCGCGTTGCGCCATGTGATCGGCCTGGATGGCGCCTTCGACACCGACGTGCTCGACGGCCCGCTGGCCCTGGCCAGTGCGCGCAAGCGCTTCGATCTGGTGGAAACGCTGGCCGACGACCCGGCCGTGCTGATATACACCAGCGGCACCACGGGCAACCCCAAGGGGGCGCTGATTCCGCACCGCGCGCTGATCGGCAACCTCACCGGATTCGTTTGCAGCCAGAACTGGTTCGGCTTCGACCCGTGGAACGCCAGCAAGCCTTCGAAGGCCGTTTTCTGGAGCCCGGCGGACTGGGCCTGGACCGGCGGGTTGATGGACGCGCTGTTGCCCACGCTGTACTTCGGGCGGCCCATCGTGGCCTACAACGGCCGTTTCGCACCTGAAGCGGCCTTTGAACTGCTGCAGCGCCACCGCGTGACCCACACCTTCCTCTTCCCCACGGCGCTCAAGGCCATGATGAAGGCCTTCCCCGAGCCGCGCAAGCTGTTCAACCTGCGCCTGCAGGCCATCATGAGCGCGGGCGAGGCGGTGGGCGACGCTGTGTTCGCCTACTGCCAGCAGGAGCTGGGGGTGACGGTGAACGAGATGTTCGGCCAGACCGAGATCAACTACATCGTCGGCAACTGTGCCCGGCTGTGGCCCGCGCGGCCTGGCAGCATGGGCAAGGGCTACCCGGGCCACCGCGTGGCCGTGATTGACGAAGAGGGCCAGGAGTGCCCCGTGGGCGTGCCCGGCGACGTGGCCGTGCACCGGCTGGACGTGCATGGCCAGCCCGACCCCATCTTCTTCCTGGGGTACTGGAACAACGAGGCGGCCACGCAGGCCAAGTTCACGGGCGATACGGCCAACAGCTGGTGCCGCACCGGCGATCTGGCCGTGCGCGATGCCGATGGCTACCTCTGGTACCAGGGCCGCGCCGACGACGTGTTCAAGGCGGCGGGCTACCGCATCGGGCCCAGCGAGATCGAGAACTGCCTGGTCAAGCACCCCGCCGTGGCCAATGCTGCCGTGGTGCCCAAGCCCGACGCCGAGCGTGGCGCCGTGGTGAAGGCCTATGTGGTGCTGGCACCCGACTTTGCCACCCGGCGCGCCACCAGCGCGGCACCTTCCGCGGAGTTCGACGAGCCGCTGGTCGCCGAGCTGCAGACTCATGTGAAGGGCCGCCTCGCGCCCTACGAATACCCGAAGGAGATCGAGTTCATCGACACCCTTCCCATGACCACCACCGGCAAGGTGCAGCGCCGTGTGCTGCGCCTGCAGGAGGAAGAGCGCTTCCGCGCGCGCTCCGCCTGACAACCGGATTCTTGTGAACCTTGAGAGAGAGTCAACCGTGCAAAACGTCACCCTTGGACAAAGTGGACTGAACGTCACCCCCATCTGCCTGGGCACCATGACCTTTGGCGAACAGGTGAAGGAGGCTGATGCCCACGCCATTCTTGACCGCTCGCTGGAGCGGGGCGTCAACTTCCTGGACACGGCCGAGATGTACGCCGTGCCCGCCCGCGCCGAGACCTGCGGCGCCACCGAAACCATCATCGGCAACTGGTTTGCCAGCCGCCCTGGCGCGCGCGACAAGGTGGTGCTGGCCACCAAGGTGGCCGGGCCCTCACGCGGCATGCCGTGGATCCGTGGCGACCAGGCTGGCCTGACCAAGGCCGAAATCCTGGCGGCTTGCGACGGCAGCCTGCGCCGCCTGAAGACTGATGTGATCGACCTCTACCAGATCCACTGGCCTGCGCGCAACGTGCCGGCCTTCGGCGCCATGTACTTCGACCCGTCCAAGGACAAGCCTTGTGCGTCCATCCACGAGCAGCTGGAGGCCATGGGCGAGCTGGTCAAGGCGGGCAAGGTGCGCGCCATCGGCTTGTCGAACGAGTCTTCGTACGGTGTGCACGAGTTCGTGCGCCTGGCCGAGCAGCACGGGCTGCCGCGCGTGGCCACGGTGCAGAACCCGTACTGCCTGATCAACCGTTCCCTGGAAAACGGGTTGGACGAAACCATGCGCCGCCTGGGCGTTTCGCTGCTGGCGTATTCGCCGCTGGGTTTCGGCTTGCTCACCGGCAAGTACGACGCCACGGGCATCCACTCGCCCGACGCGCCTGCGGGCCGCATGTCGTTGTTCGATTCCATGAAGAAGCAGCGCTGGGGCCGCGACGAGGCCCTGGCCGCCTCGCGACGCTACAACGCGCTGGCACGGGAACACGGCTTGACGCCCACGCAAATGGCGCTGGCCTTCTGCTACACCAAGTGGCAGGTGGCCAGCACCATCATCGGTGTGACGTCGCTGGCCCAGCTCGACGAGTGCCTGGACGCCTGGGGCACGCAGCTCGCGCCCGAGGTGCTCCAGGCGATCGACCAGATCCGCTGGGAAAACCGCGACCCTGCCGTGTGACATGGCCAAGAAGGGACATGTATCGGAGACCCCTGCCACCGCACTGTTGCGTGCGCAGGGGGTGGCTTTCACCGAGCACCCCTACGAGTACGTGGAGCATGGCGGTGCCCAGCACAGTGCGGCCGTGCTGGGGCTGGACCCGTTCGCGGTGGTCAAGACGCTGATCATGCAGGACCAGTCGGCGGCGCCGCTGGTGGTGCTGATGCACGGCAACCGCACGGTGTCGACCAAGAACCTGGCGCGGCAAATTGGCGCCAAGTCGGTGGAGCCGTGCAAGCCCGAGGTGGCCAACCGGCACAGCGGCTATCTGGTCGGCGGCACGTCGCCGTTCGGCACGCGCAAGGCCATGCCGGTCTACATCGAAAGCACCATCCTCGAGTTGCCGCGCATCTGGCTCAACGGCGGGCGGCGGGGCTACCTGGTTGGCATAGCCCCCCAGGTGTGCGTGCAGCTGCTGGGCGCCACGCCGGTGCAATGCGCCATTGAGGAATAGGGTGGGTTAAGCTCGCACTTTCAAAACACGAATCTGGAGAAGGTCGATGGGTGAATGGACGGTGGTCGTGGCGGTGCTGGCGGCCTACCTGGTGGGGTCTCTGTCTTTCGCGGTCGTGGTCAGCCGCCTCATGGGGCTGAGCGACCCGCGCACCTACGGCAGCAAGAACCCCGGCGCGACCAACGTGCTGCGTTCGGGCAACAAGAAGGCGGCGGCCGTGACCCTGTTGCTGGACGCCGCCAAGGGCTGGCTGCCGGTGTGGGTGGTGGGCCACTGGGGGCAGGCCTGGGGCCTGGCCGAAGGTACGCTGGCGATGGTGGGCCTGGCGGCCTTCCTGGGGCACCTGTTCCCGGTGTTCTTCGGCTTCAAGGGCGGCAAGGGCGTGGCCACGGCGGCGGGCGTGCTGCTGGGCCTGGAACCCTGGCTGGGCCTGGCGGTGCTGCTGAGCTGGCTGCTGACGGCCGTGTTCTTCCGCTATTCGTCCCTTTCCGCCATTGTGGCGGCGGTGTTCGCGCCGTTCTTCTACCTGTTCGGCGACGGTGTGGCCTGGGACGCGGTGGCGCCCGTGGCGCTGTCCATCGCGGTGATGGGGCTGCTGCTGCTGTGGCGCCACGCCGAGAACATCCAGCGCCTCATCGCAGGCAAGGAATCCAAGATCGGAGCGAAGAAGAAATGACGGCAGACATCCAGCGCTGGGGCGTGGCCCAGCGCTACAGTGAGGCGAGTTCCTTCAACGGCGTGGTGTACCTGGCGGGCATGGTGCCCGAGTGCGCCGAGACAGACATCCGCAGCCAGACGCGCGACGTGCTGGCGCAGATCGACCGCCAGCTGCAGGCCTGTGGCAGCGACAAGACGCGCCTGCTGCGCGTGCAGATCTACCTGACGGACATCCGCGACATTGCCGCCATGAACGAGGTGTGGGACACCTGGGTGGCGCCAGGCAGCGCGCCTCCGCGCGCCACGGTGCAGGCCCCGCTGGCAGACCCCAGCTGGCGCATAGAAGTGGTGGTCACTGCCGCGCAGCGGCCATCCGCGACAGCTGCAACAGCCTAGGGTGGTTCAGGCGCACGCGCACCGTCTGTGTGACCAGTGCGGCTTCGATGCCGCAGCCCTCGGCACCGGTGTCGATGAGTTCCGGCTCCACCACGGGGTGGTTGTCACCTTCCAGCACCGACGCTACCCACGGCTCCCCTGGGCGGCCTGAACGGCGCAGCACCACCGCCACGCGGCCATCCTGCAGGCGCACAAACGTGCCTGGCGGGCAGATGCCCATGGTCTTGAGCAGCGCGTGCCCCACGTCGTCAATCACCTTGCCCTGGGTGACGACGGCATGGCGGCCGGCATCCGTCACGCAGCGGCCGGGCCGGGTCTCACGCGGACTGATGAGCGCGGCGTAACGGTCCGTGGCCATCAGGATGCGGGTGGGCAGGTCGGTGGCGTTGCCGTGCTCGTGGTGCTGCTCCACGATGTGCAGCCAGAGCTTGTCTTGCACGCCCAGTTCGCGCAGCCATTGGGCCCCGCGTGCCGGGTGGGTGTCGATCAGGGCGCGCTGTTCGGCCGTTGGCTGGGCCATCTGGGCAGCCAGTTCGTCCTGCAGACGCGTCATTGCGATGTTCATCGTCAGCGCGGCCAGCACCAGGCTGTGCCGCTGGGGTGTGGTCAACCCGAGTTCGGAGGCCAGCAGCTCGCTCAGGGTGGCGCACACCATGGCATGCGATGCGCTGTACCCCACCGTGGTGCTGGCGGCCAGCTGGAAGAGCCAGTAAAGCGTGCTGTCGGGGTCGAGCGCGAGCAGGGCGTTCATGCGCTGGTGCAGGGCCTGCATCTGGCCGGGGAAGTCCGGCTGCTGTTGCGGCGCCAGCAGCACCACCGACAGGCGGGTTTCCAGATCGGACCATTGCTGCATCCAGTCCTGCATGGAGGCATAGGCCGGATCGGGTTGGCTCGAAAAATTCATGAACGGCGCCTCAGTATCTCGGGTTCAGGATCATGCGGTCATTCTCGCGGCGCATGTCGAAGCGCGACAGGAAGCTGTTGCCCAGCAGCACGAAGGGCATGCTGGCTGGCAACACCACCGCCGCCACGCCGTGGCTGGTGTGCGGGCCGACGCTGACCGAGTTCAGCCGCACCTGGTGGCCGACGATGTCGCCATTGGCGGTCTTGATCCGCACCGGGTTGCTCTGCTTGTAGGGCAGGCCGATGCGTTGTGCCTCCGTCTCGCTCATGGCCAGCAGTGTGGCCCCGGTGTCCACCAGGAAGCGGACCTGGCGGCCATTGATCAGCCCGCTGGCGGTGAAGTGGCCGCCCATGTCTGCCATCAGCACGATGTCCGGCCGTTCGGCCCGGGCGGGTGCGGCTGCCATGGGGCCGTCGCCGAGCCGCAAGGTGCGCCGTTCGCCCTGCACCTCCACAATCGCGCGGTCGCCCTCGACACCGACGACGCGCACGCCATCGCGGCTCTGCCCAGGGGCCAGGAAGCGTGGTGCACCACCGTTGATCACCAGCAGGGCTCTGTCGCCCGCCGTGCCCGTGAGGTCCACCGTCTGCGCCGCGCAGGGCAGCGCCAGCGCCGCAGCCAGCACCCCGGCCAGCCTTGCAGGCAGTGGCGAGCGGGGCAGCGCGGTCATGGGGTCAGTCGCGGAAGTTGTCGAAGGACAGCGGCAGGTCCTTCATCTCGGTGCGGATCAGCGCCATGGCGGCCTGCAGGTCGTCGCGCTTGGCGCCGGTCACGCGCACGGCATCGCCCTGGATGGCGGCCTGCACCTTCATCTTGCTGCCTTTGATGACCTGCTGGATCTTCTTGGCGTCTTCGCTGCTGATGCCGTTGCGCACCTTCACGACCTGCTTGACCTTGTCGCCGCCCATCTTTTCGACCTTGCCCACTTCCAGGAAGCGCACGTCAACGTTGCGCTTGGTGAGCTTGTTGCGCAGGATGTCTTCCACCTGCTGGAGCTGGAAATCGGCATCGCCGAAAAGGGTGATTTCCTTGTCCTTGAGTTCGACGGCGGCACTGGTGCCCTTGAAGTCGAAACGGGTGCCGATTTCCTTGGCGGTGTTCTCGACGGCGTTCTTGACTTCAACGAAGTCGGCTTCGAGTTTGGTATCGAAAGAAGGCATGGGTGGCTGGGGTTCCAATGAGACAATCCTTGCATGTTAGTCGAGAAAAACGTGGCGCTCCAGCGCCTCAACACTTTTGGCATTGCCGCGCGCGCGCACCGGCTGGCGCGGGTGCGTGCCGAGACCGATGCGCAAGCGCTGATCCGCCACCCCGACTGGCGTGCCGACGACGTGTTCGTGCTGGGCGGGGGCAGCAACATCGTGCTGACCGGCGACGTGCGCAAACTGGTGCTGAAGGTGGAGATTCCCGGGCGGCGCGTGCTGCAGGAGACCGAGCGCGGCTGGTTGGTGGAAGCTGGCGCGGGTGAGGTCTGGCACGATTTCGTGGCCTGGACGCTGGAACAGGGTTGCGCGGGGCTGGAAAACCTGGCGCTCATCCCTGGCACCGTGGGCGCTTCGCCCGTGCAGAACATCGGTGCCTACGGCGTCGAGCTGCAGGACCGTTTCCACTCGCTCGACGCCATCGACCTGGAAACCGGCCAGACCTTCACGCTAGACGCCGCGCAGTGTGGCTTCGGTTACCGCGATTCGGTGTTCAAGCACGAACGCGCCGGTGAGCGCGGCTTCGGTCTGGCTGGCCGCGCGCTGATCCTGCGCGTGCGCTTCTGGCTGCCCAAGCCCTGGAAGCCGGTGTTGGGCTACCTGGACCTGGAGCGCAAGATGGTGGAGACCGGCGTGGCCGAGCCGAGCGCGCAGCAGGTGTTCGACTGGATCTGCGAGATCCGCCGCGCCAAGCTGCCGGACCCGGTGCAGATTGGCAACGCGGGCAGCTTCTTCAAGAACCCCACGGTTACGCCGGAACAATGCGCCGACATCATCGGGCGCGACCCCAAGGTGGTGCACTACCCCATGCCCGACGGCAGCATCAAGCTGGCCGCTGGCTGGCTGATAGACGCCTGCGGCTGGAAGGGCAAGACCGTGGGCCATGCGGGTGTGTACGAGAAGCAGGCGCTGGTGCTGGTGAACCGGGGCGACGCCGAGCACCCTTGCACGGGGGGTGAGGTGATGACCCTGGCGCGTGCCATCCAGACCAGTGTGTACGAGCGTTTTGGCATCCGGCTGGAGCCGGAGCCAGTGGTGGTGTGAACAGATGACGAACCGCGGTTCTCTTCAGGCAGGGCATGGCCGCCCGCCGCATGGGCGGCACAGCCCCCGGTTTCGGGCGGTGCTGTTTGGTGTTGTGCTGGCGCTGGCGGTTTTTTTCATGGGGCCGCGCAACGCGTTCGGGCCCGATGAGCCCGCCGCGCGTGCCCAACCGCCAGCGGAGCTGTCCCAGCTTGACGACTGGCTGCGCGACAGCGAGGCGGCGTACCCCGACCTGCGCCCCGGTGTGGCCAAAGGGGTGGTGTGGCACGCAACGCCAGGCCAGCGCACTGGCTGGGCCGTGGTGAACCTGCATGGCTTCAGCGCCAGCCGTCTGGAGACGGCGCCGCTGGCCGAAACGGTGGCACAGCACCTGGGCGCCAACCTGTACCAGAGCCGCCTGTCTGGCCATGGCCGCAGCAGCGAAGCCATGGGTGAATTCACCGTGCAGGACTGGCTGGCCGATGCCGTGGAGGCGGTGCGCATAGGCGGCATGCTGGGTGACAAGGTGCTGGTGATGGGGGTGTCCAGCGGTGCCACGCTGGCCACCTGGCTGGCCATGCGGCCCGAGGGCCGTGACGTGGCAGCCTATGCTTTCGTTTCCCCCAACTATGGCCCCAAGGACAAGCGTTCGGAGATGATCAACAACCCCTGGGGGCAGCAGCTGGCCGTGCTGCTGGAGGGAGACATGCGCGGCCACGCCAGTGACGATCCGCACGAGGTGCAGGCCTGGACGCACCGCCACCCCACGCGCGCCTTGTTTCCCATGATGGCGCTGGTCAAGCATGTGCGCGAAAGCGATCTGTCACGCTTCACCCAGCCGGTGCTGGTGCTCTATTCCGAGGGCGACCAGACGGTCGACCCGGTCGAAACCCGGCAGGTCTTTGCACGCCTGGGCAGCCAGGCCAAGACGCTGGAAGCGGTGACCTACAGCGAATCCGCTGGGCAGCACGTGCTGGCGGGGGACATCCGCGCTCCGCGTGCCACCGCGCCCATGGCCCGGCGTATTGCGGACTGGGTGCAGGCCCCGCCCAACTGAGGGCCGGAGGGCGCACCAAGCAAAAAGGGCCGCGTGTGCGGCCCTTTGGGTCTCTGGCCAGGAGCGGTCTTACTCGCCCAGCTTGAGAAAGTCGTCACCCTTGCCCAGCGACAGCAGGCCGGTCTGGGAGTAGATGCCCAGCTTGGCGCGCGTGTCGGTGATGTCCAGGTTGCGCATCGTCAGCTGGCCGATGCGGTCCATCGGGGTGAACGGCGCGTCTTCCACCTTCTCCATGCTCAGGCGCTCGGGCGCGTAGGTCAGGTTCGGGCTGTCGGTGTTCAGGATGGAGTAGTCGTTGCCGCGGCGCAGCTCCAGCGTCACTTCGCCGGTCACGGCGCGCGCCACCCAGCGCTGGGCGGTTTCGCGCAGCATGATGGCCTGCGGGTCGAACCAGCGGCCCTGGTACAGCAGGCGGCCCAGTCGCAGGCCGTTGATGCGGTACTGCTCGATGGTGTCCTCGTTGTGGATGCCGGTGACCAGGCGCTCGTAGGCAATGTGCAGCAGCGCCATGCCCGGGGCTTCGTAGATGCCGCGGCTCTTGGCTTCGATGATGCGGTTCTCGATCTGGTCGCTCATGCCCAGGCCGTGGCGGCCGCCGATTTCGTTGGCCTTGAGGAACAGGTCCACCGGCGATTCGAAGGTCTGGCCGTTCAGGGCGACGGGCTGGCCTTCCTCGAAACGGACGGTGACTTCTTCAGCCTTCACCTCGACCTCGGGCTTCCAGAACGCCACGCCCATGATGGGGTTGACGATGCGGATGCCGCTGTTGAGGTGCTCCAGATCCTTGGCCTCGTGGGTGGCGCCCAGCATGTTGCTGTCGGTGCTGTAGGCCTTTTCCACGCTCATCTTGTAGTCGAAGCCGTTGGCGATGAGGAATTCGCTCATCTCCTTGCGGCCGCCCAGCTCGTCGATGAAGGTCTGGTCCAGCCAGGGCTTGTAGATCTTCAGGCTCGGGTTGGTCAACAGGCCGTAGCGGTAGAAGCGCTCGATGTCGTTACCCTTGAAGGTGGAACCGTCACCCCAGATGTGGACGTCGTCTTCCTTCATGGCGGCCACCAGCATGGTGCCGGTCACGGCGCGGCCCAGCGGGGTGGTGTTGAAGTAGGTGATGCCACCGGTGCTGATGTGGAAGGCACCGCACTGGATGGCGGCGATGCCTTCGTGAGCCAGCTGCAGGCGGCAGTCCACCAGGCGGGCCTTCTCGGCGCCGTAGGCCATGGCCTTGCGCGGGATCTCGTCGTAGTCGGACTCGTCGGGCTGGCCCAGGTTGGCGGTGTAGGCGTAGGGCAGGGCGCCCTTCTTCTTCATCCACAGCAGCGCGGCGGAGGTGTCCAGACCGCCCGAAAAGGCGATGCCGACTTTCTGTTGCAGAGGCAGGTGTTGGAGGATGGTGGCCATGGTGCGATTAACCGAAGTGGCAGATGTAGTGGTAGGGCTCGGTGACGCGGATGTCGAAGCTGGAGTTGCCGGGCACGCTGAACTTGTCGCCAGGGCCGGACTTCTTCCACTCGTCGGAACCCTTGAGCTTGTACTCGCAGGAACCGGCCACGCATTCCATGATTTCCGGCGCACCGGTGTTGAAGGTGAGGGTGGCGGGCAGCACCACGCCAACGGACTTCTTGGTGCCGTCGGCGAAGGTGATGCCGTGGCTCACGCACTTGCCGTCGAAGTACACGCTGGCCTGGGTGTTGACGGTCACGCCGTCGAATTGGGTGGTGGTCATGTGGGGTCCGCTGGAGGATGCGTCAAATGAACAAGGCGCCACCCGGGGCAGCGCCAGCTTTCGGTATTTTAGAGGAGGGCGTTCTGATCCGGTGAGTCATCGAGCCCCCACGCTTCGCTGCCCCCCGAGGGGGCTTTCGTCGCCTTGGGGCGGCCCGGCGGTGACTCAACCCCGCTCAGCCCAGTCGGCGGGGTCGAAGCCCACGGTCACGCTGCCGTTGCTCCATTCCACCACCGGGCGCTTGATGACGCTGGCGTGCTGCTGCATCAGGGCGTGGGCGCTGGCCTCGTCGGTCAGGCTGGCCTGGGTGGCCGGGTCCAGCTGGCGCCAGGTTGTGCCCTTGCGGTTGACCAGCTTCTCCCAGCCTGCCTGTGCGCTCCAGTGGGGCAGGCGGTCGGCAGGAACGCCCTGCTTCTTGAAGTCGTGGAATTCGTGAGCCACGCCGCGCTCGTTGAGCCAGGTGCGCGCCTTTTTCACGGTGTCGCAGTTGGGGATGCCGTAAACCTTGATCATGGTCTGGATTGTGCCCCACGGCGCCCGGGGCATGTGGGCGCTGCGACAATACGGGGATGTCTTCCCACGCGCACGATCTGCCCCTGCCCACCACCCTGCTGCAATGGCTGGAACATTGCGAACGCCTGCACCCCCAGACCATAGAAATGGGGCTGGACCGGGTGCGCACTGTGGCCCAGCGCCTCAATCAAGGCCAGGGTCTGCAGCCGGCATGCCCGGTGATCACCGTGGCTGGCACCAATGGCAAGGGCTCCACCTGCGCCATGCTGGAAGCCATTTATCAGCAGGCGGGCTACCGCACGGGCGTCTACACCTCGCCGCACCTCGTGCACTTCGAGGAGCGCTGCCGCATTCGGGGCGAGGTGGCCCCTGCCGAGGCGCTGCTGCCCGCCTTTGCCGAGGTGGAGGCCGCACGCCGGGGTGACGGCGCGGCGCAGCCCGAGGTGTCGCTGACGTATTTCGAGTTCACCACCCTGGCCATCGTGCTGACGCTGGCGCGCGCCGGGCTGGATGTGATCATTCTTGAAGTGGGCCTGGGCGGGCGGCTGGACGCCGTGAACGTGCTGGATGCCGATTGCTCCATCATCACCAGCATCGACCTGGACCACATGGAATTCCTGGGGCCCGACCGCGAGGCCATAGGCTATGAGAAGGCCGGCATCATGCGCACTGGGCGCCCGGTGGTGGTGAGCGACCCGGTGCCGCCGCAGAGCGTGCTGGACCGCGCAATGGAGGTGGGTGCCGACCTGTGGCGCCTGGGGCGCGACTTCCACTTTGCCGGGGACAAGCAGCAATGGGGTTGGACGGGGCGCAGCCGCCGCTACAGCGGGCTGGCCTACCCAGCGCTGCGCGGGGCCAACCAGCTGGTCAACGCGTCGGGCGTGCTGGCGGCGCTGGAAGCCCTGCACCAGCGCCTGCCGGTGACAGCGCAGGCCGTGCGCAATGGCCTGGCCATGGTGGAGTTGCCCGGGCGCTTCCAGATCGTGCCTGGCCAGCCCACGCTGGTGCTGGACGTGGCGCACAACCCCCATTCCGTGGCCGCCCTGGCCGAAAACCTGGACGCCATGGGTTTCTACCCCACCACGCACGCGGTTTTTGGGGCCATGGCCGATAAGGACCTGCGTGTGATGTTCGAGCGGGTGGGCCCGCTGATCGACCGCTGGTACTTCACCGACCTGCCGCTGGCGCGTGCCGCCAGGGCGATGGACCTGTCCGCCATCTGGCAGGGCACCAACCAGCGGCCCGATGTGCGCAGCAGCCAGCACGCCGACCCCCAGCAGGCGCTGGACGCGGCGGTCGCCCAGGCAGACCCGGCTGATAGAATCGTGGTTTTTGGTTCCTTCTTCACCGTGGGCGGCGTTTTGCGCAACGGGGTGCCCCGCCTGGCGGCCAGGCATTTGCAGCCCTGACGCCTCGAACCGACCGTTCGTGACGCTGCGCGGTCTTCCCAAGAGCGAAACCGGCGAATGTTCAAACTCCGTCCTGGCGGGCAGGGCAATGCCAGCCCGTCGCAGCCACCCACCATCGAGGCGGTGCGCCGTCGTGCCCGGCATCGCCTCATCGGCGCGAGTGTGCTCGTGCTGGCTGGCGTGATCGGTCTGCCCCTGCTGTTCGACACCCAGCCGCGCCCCATCCCGGTGGACATCTCCATCGATATTCCGGCCAAGAACGGCGTGAAGCCGTTGAGCCTGCCCGCCGAGAAACCCCAGGCGTCTGCCGCGAAGGTGGATGGCCTGGCGGATGGCGAGGAGGCCGTGGCCAAGGCGCCTGCGAAAGCGGAGCCCCCCGCGCCTCAGGCTCCGGCCAAGGTGGAAGTTGCAGCCAAACCGGCTGCAGAGCCTGCCAGCAAACCGGCGGAGCCTGCACCTGCGCCCGCGCCAAAACCGGCCCCCGCGCCTGCCCCCGAGGCCGCCAAACCCGCCGCAGCGCCCGCGCCTGTGGATGCCGCGCGTGCCCAGGCCCTGCTGGACGGCAAGACCGCTCCGGCAGCCCGCGTGGTGGTGCAGGTGGGCGCGTTCGCCGATCAGGCGCGTGCCAGCGAGGTGCGCCAGCGCCTGGAGCGTGCCGGCCTCAAGACATACACCCACGTGGCGGACACGCCCGAGGGCAAGCGCATCCGTGTGCGCCTGGGGCCCTTCGATTCCCGGGCCGAGGCCGAAAAGGCCGCGAACAAGGTCAAGAGCCTTGGTCTGCCCGCTGCCATCCTCACACTCTGATGGCCGCTGTCGACATCTTCCTGCTGCTGGTGTTGCTGGCGTCGGTGTTCATCGGCGTCTGGCGCGGCCTCGTGTTCGAGGTCCTGTCGGTGGCGGGGTGGGTGGCGGCCTTCTTCCTGGCGCAGTGGTATGCCGACGAGGCGGCCGTGCTGCTGCCCCTGGGCGACACCGCCGAGCCCCTGCGCTACGCGGCCGGTTTTGCCGTGGTGTTCGTGGGGGTGGCCTTCGCGTCCGGCCTGCTGGCCTGGCTCATCAAGAAGGGAATCGAATCCGTAGGGCTGCGCCCGGTCGACCGGACGCTGGGGGCGGCCTTTGGTCTGCTGCGCGGCGTGGTGATCCTGCTGGCGGTGGCCCTGGTGGTGCACATGACACCGCTCAAAGACAACAATGACTGGCGTGCATCGGTGGGGGCGGCCTGGCTGGAAGCCGGACTGCATGCCGTCAAGGGCACCATGCCCGACAACCTAGCTCCCTATTTTCCCTGAGGACAATGCCATGTGTGGAATCGTCGCTGCGGTCAGCAGCTCTCCCGTCAATCAGCTGATCTACGATGCGCTGTTGCTGTTGCAGCACCGCGGGCAGGATGCTGCTGGCATCGTCACCCAGCTGGACCGCAAGTTCTTCATGCACAAGGCCAAGGGCATGGTGCGTGATGTCTTCCGTACCCGCAACATGCGTGCGCTGCCGGGCAACTGCGGCCTGGGCCAGGTGCGCTACCCCACGGCAGGCAATGCCTTCAGCGAGGAAGAGGCGCAGCCCTTCTACGTGAACGCACCGTTCGGCATTGTGATGGCGCACAACGGCAACCTCACCAACGCCCACGCGCTGAAGAACGAGCTGTTCCAGCTGGACCACCGCCACATCAACACCGAGAGCGACTCCGAGGTGCTGCTCAACGTGATCGCCCACGAGTTGGAGAAGTCCACCCGTGGCGTGCCGCTGCAGGCCGATGACGTGTTTGCCGCCGTGCGCGAGGTGCACAAGCGCATCAAGGGCTCCTACGCCGTGGTGGCGCTGATCGCCGGGCATGGTCTGCTGGCCTTCCGCGACCCCTACGGCATCCGCCCCCTGTGCATGGGCCGCAGCAAGGATGGCACCGTGATGGTGGCCAGCGAGTCCGTGGCGCTGGAAGGCACCGGCCACGAGTTCGAGCGCGACATCGCCCCGGGCGAGGCCGTCTTCATCAGCCTGGACGGCAAGGTGAGCAGTCAGCAGTGCGCCGCGAACCCGCAGCTCTACCCCTGCATTTTCGAATTCGTCTACCTGGCGCGGCCCGACTCCACCATGGATGGCATCTCGGTCTACCAGGCGCGCCTGAACATGGGCGAGACGCTGGCCAAGCGTGTGGTGTCCACCGTGCCGCCCGACCAGATCGATGTGGTCATTCCCATTCCCGAGTCCAGCCGCCCCAGTGCCACCGAACTGGCGCACCTGCTGGGCAAGCCTTACCGCGAAGGCTTCGTGAAGAACCGTTACGTGGGCCGCACCTTCATCATGCCCGGCCAGGCCGTGCGCAAGAAGTCCGTGCGCCAGAAGCTCAACGTGATTGCCAGCGAATTCAAGGGCCGCAACGTGCTGCTGGTGGACGACTCCATCGTGCGCGGCACCACGTCCAAGGAGATCGTGCAGATGGCGCGCGACGCCGGTGCCAACAAGGTCTACATGGCCAGCGCCGCGCCGCCGGTGCGCTACCCCAACGTGTATGGCATTGACATGCCCACGAAGGACGAGCTGGTGGCCCATGGCCGCACGGTGGAAGAGATCCGCCAGATCATTGGCTGCGACGCGCTGATCTACCAGGACGTGGACGCGATGAAGAAGGCCGTGGGCGCGCTGAACACCAGCCTGTGCGGTTTCGAAGCTTCGTGCTTCGACGGCGTGTACGTGACTGGCGACGTGACGTCTGACGACGTGGTGCGCCTGAACGAGAAGCGTGTGGGCGGCGAGGAGGACGATGGCGTCACCTCGCGCCTGACGCTGCCGAATTCGCAGGAGGCATGATGACGCCCCCACGCTCACTTCATTCGCTGCCCCCCGAGGGGGCGCATGCCTCCCTTGAGGCGGCTCGACGGGAGGCATGACCATGAAGGACCCCCTGAAGGGCCTGCACCGCGAGACCTTGGCGGTTCGTGCCGCCGTGGCGCGCACGCAGTACGGTGAGAACTCCGAAGCGCTGTTCCTGACCAGTGGCTTCGTGCAGCCCAGCGCCGAGGTGTCAGCGCGCCGCTTTGCGGGCGAGGAAGAGGGCTACACCTACGGCCGCTCCAGCAACCCCACGGTGACCAGCTTCGAACAGCGCCTGGCCGCGCTGGAGGGCAGCGAGGCGGCGATGGCCACGGCGTCCGGTATGGCTGCCGTGATGCTGATGTGCTTCAGCCTGCTCAAGGCTGGTGACCACGTGATCATCTCGCAGTCGATGTTCGGCTCCACGCTCAAGCTGATCGGCTCGGAGTTCGCGCGCTTTGGCGTGGAGACTTCGGTGGTGCCGCAGACCGATCTGCAGGCCTGGAAGGCGGCCATTCGGCCCAGCACCCGGCTGATGTTTGCCGAGACGCCGACCAACCCGCTCACCGAGGTCTGCGACATTGCCGCGCTGGCCGACCTGGCGCACAACGCCGGTGCCCTGCTGGCGGTGGACAATTGCTTTGCCACCCCGGCCCTGCAGCGACCGCTGGAGCTGGGGGCGGACATCGTCATGCATTCCGGCACCAAGTACCTGGACGGGCAGGGCCGCGTGATGGCGGGCGCCCTGTGCGCCAGCGAGAAGATGGTGGTGGAGAAATTCCTGCCTGTGCAGAAAAACAGCGGCATGGTGTTGTCGCCGTTCAACGCGTGGGTGGTGCTCAAGGGGCTGGAGACGCTGGACATCCGCATGCGTGCCCAGAGCGCCCTGGCAATGGAGCTGGCGCAGTGGCTGCAGGCGCACCCCGCCGTGGCCCGCGTGTACTACCCCGCGCTGGAGAGCCACCCGCAGCACGCGCTGGCCATGAAGCAGATGTCTGGCGTGGGCGGCGCGGTGCTGTCCTTCGAGGTAAAGGCGGAGGGCCCCGAGCAGGCGCGCCAGCGTGCCTTCCACGTGCTTGATGCTCTGCAGACCCTCTCGCTGTGCACCAACCTGGGCGACACCAAGACACTGCTGTCCCACCCCGCCAGCACCTCGCACGGCAAGCTGTCCGAGGCGCAGCGCCAGTCTGCTGGCATCGGCCAGGGGCTGATCCGCGTGGCTGTGGGGTTGGAACACCCCGAAGACGTGCGCAACGATATCGCCCGTGGCCTGAACACCCTGTAAATTTTTATGACACAACGCGTCCGCACCCGTTTCGCTCCGTCGCCCACCGGCTTCATCCACCTGGGCAACATCCGCTCGGCCCTGTACCCCTGGGCCTTTGCCCGTGCCAACGGCGGCGACTTCATCCTGCGCATCGAAGACACCGACCAGGAGCGTTCCACCCAGGCATCGGTGGACGTCATTCTTGAAGGCATGGAGTGGCTGCGGCTGGGCCACGACGAAGGTCCGTTCTACCAGATGCAGCGCATGGACCGCTACAAGGAAGTGCTGGCCCAGCTGCAGGCGGCGGGGCACGTGTACCCCTGCTACATGAGCGTGGAAGAGCTGGACGCCTTGCGCGAGCGCCAGATGGCCAACAAGGAAAAACCGCGCTACGACGGCACCTGGCGCCCCGAGCCGGGCAAGGTGCTGCCGCCCGTGCCCCAGGGCGTGAAGCCGGTGCTGCGTTTCAAGACCCCCCAGGAAGGCGTGGTGGGCTGGGACGACAAGTGCAAGGGCCGCATCGAATTCCAGAACAGTGAGCTGGACGACCTGGTGATTGCGCGCCCGGACGGCACGCCGACCTACAACTTCTGCGTTTGCGTGGACGACATGGACATGCGCATCACCCATGTGATCCGCGGTGACGACCACGTGAACAACACGCCGCGCCAGATCCACATCTTCGAGGCCCTGGGTGCCGAGGTGCCCGTGTTTGCCCACCTGCCCACCGTGCTGAACGAGCAGGGCGAGAAGATGAGCAAGCGCCACGGCGCCAAGCCCGTGACCTGGTACCGCGACGAAGGCTACCTGCCCGATGCCATGGTGAACTACCTGGCGCGCCTGGGCTGGAGCCACGGCGATGACGAAATCTTCAGCCGCGAGCAGTTCCTGCAGTGGTTCGATCTGGACCACCTGGGCCGCAGCGCCGCGCAGTTTGACGAGGCCAAGCTGCGCTGGGTGAACAGCCAGCACATGAAGCTGACGGCGGACGACGAGCTGGCGGGCCTGGTGGCCAAGCACCTGGCCAAGGAAGGCATTGCCGCCGACGACCGGCTGGCCGCCATCTGCGGCCTGTTCAAGGACCGTTGCGACACCACGGTGGCGCTGGCTGGCTGGGCGCGCGCCTTCTACGTGGACGCGGTGCCCAGCGCCGAGGACCTGGCCCAGCACGTGACCGACGCGGTGAGGCCCGCACTCGCCACCCTGGCCGACAAGTTGGCCGCGTGCGAGTGGGAGAAGGCAGCGATTGCCACCGCATTGAAGGAAGCGCTGGCCGCCCACGGCCTGAAGATGCCGCAGCTGGCCATGCCGGTGCGCGTGCTCGTGATGGGCACGCCGCAGACGCCGTCGCTGGATGCGGTGCTGGCTTTGCAGTCCCGCGAAAAAATTCTGGGCAAGTTGAAAAACGCTTGAAAATGTGTCTATAATTCGAGTCTTGCTGATGCACAACAACAAAAGCAAAACGCTCCAAGGCAACAAGGGGTGATTCGCAGAAGTTGATGTGCATGTTGAAGCAGCCATGGGGGTATAGCTCAGCTGGGAGAGCGCTTGCATGGCATGCAAGAGGTCAGCGGTTCGATCCCGCTTACCTCCACCATCAAAAATGGTTTGGCTGGTTCAACAAGCAGAAAGTTTTCTAGGTTTGACCCTATCGTCTAGAGGCCTAGGACATCACCCTTTCACGGTGAGTACCGGGGTTCGAATCCCCGTAGGGTCGCCACTACCAGGAGTGGTAGTTCAGTTGGTTAGAATACCGGCCTGTCACGCCGGGGGTCGCGGGTTCGAGCCCCGTCCACTCCGCCAAAATTTGAAAAAATGCCCACAAAGTGGGTATTTTTTTGTCCAGGTTTGACCCTATCGTCTAGAGGCCTAGGACATCACCCTTTCACGGTGAGTACCGGGGTTCGAATCCCCGTAGGGTCGCCACTTCCAGGAGTGGTAGTTCAGTTGGTTAGAATACCGGCCTGTCACGCCGGGGGTCGCGGGTTCGAGCCCCGTCCACTCCGCCAACACACATTGATCAAGCCCACCTATGGTGGGCTTTTTCATTGGGCGCGCGAAAAGGGCTGCCTACCCGCCCACTGGCCCCTTCAAGCCGTGGCAGCCCGGGCAAGCTGCAGTTGCCACCAGGCCTGGGCTTCCTCGCCCAGCGGCGCGGCCAGCCCGGCAGGCAGCGGCCATTGCAGCAGTTCCGCCAGCCGGCTCACCACCCAGAGTGCTTCGCCTTCGCTCAGGCGGCCTTCGTCGGCCACCAGGCCCTGCAGCATGCGCGCCAGCACATCGCCTTCGGTGATGCCGAGCTTCACCAGCACCTGAGAAGCGTGCTCGGTGAGCATTTGCGCCATGTCTTCGCACAGTTCGAACCGCAGCGCCAGGCTGGCGCGGTCAATGGCGGGCTTGCGCTGCCCGGGCGGCACGTGCAGTTCGACAAAGGATTCGGGGACAAGCAGTTGGGACTCATCCATGGGTGGCCCCATCGCGCCATTCGCGCACGTTGGTGAATGAAAACTTGCAGCGCACGCACTGGTAGCGGCCGGTGGGGCGCATGGCGCCCAGGGCGTCGCGGTCCAGGATGGGTCGGTAGGCGGTGGCGCCGCAGCGGTGGCAGGCGTTCATGGGTCTCCCTGTGGTCATCCCTGGATTGTGCCAAGCCTTGCCCTGGTTTTCTGCGGCCCGGTGAATGGCCGTGGGGTTGGCGTGCATGCCCAGGTAGAGGACGTTGGATGTGTGCATGTGTGGCTCCTTGGGGCACGTTTCATGTGCCGCGCTTGAAGCCATTGTTGGCGGCATGCGTATCAAAAATCGATACGCACTTGGTAGGGCCTGCGCCGTCTGGCGGTGGGGGCGCACTGTCCGGAATGACTATCCCGTCAGAGGGATGTACAGCCAGGCGGGCCTGAGGCAACCTTGGCGGGTACAAGAGCTTTCCCACACGCGCCATGGATTCGACCGACGACCTGCTGACCCGTTTGCAAGAGTTCCATTCGGACTATTTTCCGCGTCACCAGCAAAGGTTTCAGGACCTGGTGGCCGGCGGCCAGCACCCGAAGACCTTGTTCATTGGCTGTTCGGACTCTCGCGTGGTGCCCTGGCTGTTGACCGGCGCGGGCCCGGGTGACCTGTTCATCGTTCGCAACGTGGGGGCGCTGGTGCCGCCGTACGATGGCTCGCACGGCCTGCACGGCACGATGGCGGGCGTGGAGTACGCGGTGCTGAGCCTGAGGGTGGAGCACATCATCGTCTGCGGGCACAGCCACTGCGGGGCCATACGTGCCGCCTACGAGGGCGTGCCCGAGGGGGCGCCCGCGTTGACGAGCTGGCTGCACCTGGTGGACGAGGCCCTGCTGCCGGTGCAGACCACCAAAGAGGCGCTGCGGCGCACCGAACAGCGCAGCGTGGTGCTGCAGCTGGAGCGGCTGCTGGACTACCCGATGGTGCGCGCAGGCGTGGAGGCGGGGACGCTGCAGCTCCACGGATGGCACTTCGTGATCGAGGACGGCGAGGTGCACGTGTTCGATGGCGCAACGGGCGGTTTCGTGCCCGCGTCGCAGGCGCAGCACAGCGGCACTGGGCCGTACCCGCCCTATGTGGAGAACGACGGGCAGATCCCAGAAGTGTGAGGCTGGGGCCCGGCCTCAGCCCCGGGGGAGTTGCCGCAGGGGTGAGACGGTTCCGGCCTGCACGCGACGGATGAACTCGAGCAGCTCCTTGTCGGAGCGGCGGATGTGCAGCGAGAGCCAGTCGCGCAGCACGGAGGACAGCTGCGCGGCCACGGTGATGTGGCCCGCCTCGTAGCGCTGCTGCAGTTCGCGCAGGCTGTCCACGAAGTGGGCGTGGCCCTTGCGGTGGCCTTCCAGGTTGGGAAAGTGCACGGCCTCCATCTGGGCTTCCTCGCGGCGCAGGTGGTCGCTGGTGTAGCGGATGAGTTCTTCCAGGATCTGGCCGACGACCTCGACGCCACGGCCCTCGCTCGTGGCGGTGTGCAACTGGTTGACCAGATCGACCAGATGGCGGTGATCCGCGTCGATGGGGCCGTTGTCGATGACCATGTCATCGGCCCATTGGAAGTAAGCCATGCTGTTGTCTCCTGTTTCAGGCGGCGAGGCGGAACACGCTGACCGCCTGCACCAGCGCTTTGGCCTGGTGTTCAAGGGATTGAGCGGCGGCGGCCGACTCTTCGACCAGGGCCGCGTTCTGCTGTGTCACCTGGTCCATCTGGCCCACGGCCTGGTTGATCTGATCCAGCCCGCTGGACTGGTCCTGGCTGGCCATGGTGACTTCGCGCATCAGGTCGGCCACGCGGCGCACATGCACGACGATCTCGTCCATCGTGCTGCCCGCCTGTTCCACGAGCTTGCAGCCCTGGGACACGTTTTCGACGGAGTTGCCGATCAGGTCCTTGATCTCCTTGGCGGCGGTGGCCGAGCGCCCGGCCAGGCTGCGCACCTCGCTGGCCACCACGGCAAAGCCACGGCCCTGCTCGCCCGCGCGCGCTGCTTCCACGGCGGCGTTGAGCGCGAGGATGTTGGTCTGGAAGGCGATGCCGTCGATGACGCCGATGATGTCGGCAATGCGCTTGGACGACGCGTTGATGGCTTCCATGGTGTCAACGACCTGACCCACCACGGTGCCGCCCTTGACGGCCACTTCGGAGGCGGACTCGGCCAGCTGGTTGGCGTGCCTGCCGCTGTCGTAGTTCTGCTTCACGGTCTGGGTGAGTTCGGCCATCGAGGCTGCCGTTTCTTCCAGCGCGCTGGCCTGCTCCTCGGTGCGCGACGAGAGGTCCAGGTTGCCCGCAGCGATCTGGCTGGTGGCCGTGGCCATGCCGTCGGCGCCCTGGCGAACCTGGCTGACGATGCGGGTGAGGCTGTCGTTCATGTCGCGCAGCGCTTCCAGCAGCTGCCCGCATTCGTCGCGGCTGTCGACCGTGATGTGGTTGTCCAGGTGGCCTTGCGCCACCCGCTGTGACAGCGTGACGGCTTCGCGCAGGGGGCGGGTGATGGAACGCGTGACCCACATGGCGAACCCCACGGCGATGAGCGCGCTGGCCAGGCCCAGCCCCAGCAGCAGCTGGCGCGACGCCACGATGCTGGACTGCACCTCGGCGCTGCTGGCGGCGACGAGCTTCTGCTGCAGCGCGTTGAGCTGGTCGATAGGCTGCTGCAAGGCGTCGAGCGCGGGGAGCGTCTCGGTGAGCATCAGGCGGGTGGCGCCTTCGCGGTCACCTGCGTCAACCAGCTGCGCCACGCGCCCGAAGGAGGCGACGTACTGGGCACGCGCCTGCTTCAGCGTGGCGAGCAGGTCTTTGCCCTCTTGCAGGTAGACCAGGCGGTCCAGGGTTTCCAGCGCAACGTCAATGTCTTTCTTGTTGCTGGCAATGCGTTCCTTGACCCGGGCCATGTGTGCCGCGTCGGTGCTGATGAGCAGCTCCATCGTGCGCCGCGCGTTGGCACGCGTGGTGGCGTTGATGGTGCTTGCCGCCTGCGCCTTGACCCATTCGGATTCGATGATGCGGGTGTTGATGCCGCCAATCCCGGTGAGGCGGAGGATGGCGATTGCCACGGCCAGGACAGAGAGAAAGATGAGAAGGCCGAACCCGAGGCCGAGGCGGGTGCCTATCTTCAAGTTGTTGAATTTCATGCCTTGATCGTAAGAATTCAGGGCATGCGTGGGGATCACCCGCAGGTACTATCCACCCCCCTGGCGGGGGTGTGCAAAGGAACTATCCGGAGTATGAAAGAGCCCGCCCGCCCGGGGGGCGGCGTCAGTCCAGGCAGGACCAGTAAGCGGCGACGTCTGGGCGCTGCCGGGGGCGCCGCTCGGTGCCGATGGTGCCGACATTGACGAAGCACAGCGCCTGTTCACCCGGCCCCAGGCGGAACAGGTTGCGAATGGCCTGGGACTCCATGGCCTTGCCGCTGGTGAGGCTGGAACCAAAGCCCAGGGCCGTGGCCATGAGCAGCATGTTCTGGATGGCCGCCCCGGCCGAGACCAGCCGGTCTTGCGCGGAGACGTCGGTGTGTTCGTCTTGCAGACGGGCCACGGCCAGCAGCAGCCAGGGGGAGCGGTGGGCTTTTTCGCGGGCCTGGGCTACCTCTTCCGGGCTGGCCTGGGGGTCGCGCTCCAGCAGCGCTGCGGCAAAGGCGTCGCCCAGGGCCGTGCGGCGCGCGGGGGGGATTTCGATGAAGCGCCAGGGCAGCAGCTGATCGTGGTCGGGGGCGGCGGCGGCGGCGCGCAGGATGGACTGCTGTTGCAGCGGGTCGGGGCCGGGGCCCGTCAGGCGCTTGGGCAGCGTGGTGCGGCGGCTGTGCAGGAGCGTTTCCGCCCACTGCCTGGCGTCTTGATGGCTGTCCTGAGAGGCCGTTGCTTGCTGGTGCATGGAAGGTGTCATCGGGGTATCAGTCGGGGCGGCCGTCGGCGCGGGGGCGGCCAAACCAGTCGAGCAGCCGCAGGCTCCACGGTATCACGCAGGCGTTCCACAGCAGGGCCGACAGCAGGGTCAGGGCGTTGGCCAGTTCGGGCTGGCCGGTGCTCATGGCGGCGGCCACCCGGGCAAGGGCGGCGAACTGGAGCAGGCCGAACAGCGACCAGGTGAGATTGTCTGCCACGAGCTTGCGGCCGCCGTGGCCGCAGGACACGCGGGTGACCATGGCCAGCATGAGCGACCCCATGAAGCCGATGGTGGTGGCGTGCAGGGCGCCCAGCGCCCAGGGCTCCGAGCGGATGACCACCGACCAGAAGTGGCCAAGCGCGTCCAGCAGGAAGGCGATGCCCAGCCACACGAAACCGACGTGCAGCATGGCGAGCAGGCGGATGCTGAGGCTTTGCGCCAGCCCCCACATGAAGGCCAGCCACAGCACGACCAGACCGCTGACCGCCATCCAGAAGCTGCTGAGCGTCTGCAGGGTGGTCACGTTCCAGCCGGACCACTCCAGCCAGACCAGGGCCACCTTCTGTGCGACTGCCAGCAGCAGGAAGTACAGCACCCACATGGGCCGCCACACGGCCACCATGGGCAGTGCGCTGGAGGTGAAGAAGGGGATGAGCCGGTGTGCCGCGGCGATGTAGGTGGTGGCGGCGTATGCCCACAGCCCGGTGAGCAGCCACACCCGTGTGAGGTCCAGCCGGCCCGTCAGGAGGGTGATGCCCGCGCACGCCAGGCACACGGACCCGATGGCACCCGCGAGCAGGATCACCTTCGGGTGGGTCTTGTCGTCGGCGGTGCTGGTGCGGGTCAGGCGCCAGAAACGCCAGAGGTTCCAGCTCAGCCCCGCCCAGGCGAAGGCCATGCCGCTGGCCGCCACATAAGCGTGCAGGTGGCTGCCCGCGATGAACATGAGCCAGCCCACGGTTTGCAGCAGGGTGGCCGTGGCCAGTTCGCGGGCAGGGGGAGCCTGCACGCCCAGCCACTTGGGCCCGGCGGTGAAGAGGAAGCCCGAGAAAAACAGCGGCATGAAGCCGTAGACCATGAGCAGGCTGTGGGTGATGGTGGGAGACACCGCCAGGTAAGGCACGGGCAGCCAACCCATGCGCGTGGCCTGCAGCCACAGCCACCACAGGCTGCTGCAGATGAGCAGCAGGCACGCCGCCGCGAACCCCAGACGGTGTGGGGCCCACAGCAGCCTGGCGGGACGCCAGTGGACCGAACGGTCCACGCCGTCGGGCCAGGCATGGAGGTAAAAGGCTTTGTCGCGCACGATGTGTCAACTGTGGCCCGAAGCGCACTTTGGCGCTATCCTCCGATGGTCGGTCAACATTGGTGATGTTTGGGTGTCTGGCCGCGCGCGCTCTAGTTCTTTCGAACGATGTTCGACTCTCTTCCGACCTGAATTTCTCGCATGGCCCGACAAAGACGCTTGTCCACCAAATTCATGGCGCTGGGTCTGGCCCTGCTGGTGCTGGCGCTGGTGTCCATCGGTTCCACCATGTGGGTGACGCGCACGCTGGATGGCGGCGCGGCTGCGGTGAACGAGGCGGGCCGTCTGCGGATGCAGGCCTGGCGGCTGGTGAGCACCAAGGTGGTGGGCATGGACCCTGTGCGCCAGCGCGAGCTGGTGTACGAACTGGACGAAACCATGCGTGTGCTGCGCGAAGGCGACCCGGAGCGCCCGCTGCAGGTGCCCTGGGACGATGCCACGATGGCGCAGTTTGCCGAGGTGGAGCGCGCCTGGGACAACATGCGCCCCCTGTGGGGCGACGCAGGCGAGGTGCAGCCGCCGCCAGAGCTGCTTACCCGTTCGGTGGACGCCTTCGTGCAGGAGGTGGACCGGCTGGTGCGCGGGATCGAGGGCGTGATGTCGCGCATGACGGCGCTGCTCAACCTGTTCCAGTTCGTGATGATGGGCCTTGCCGTGGCGGCGGCGGTGCTGGCCCTGTACCTGGGCTACCTGTTCATCATCCAGCCCTTGCAGCGGCTGCGCGGCGGTTTGCAGCGCGTGCAGCGGGGGGATTTCGACACCCGCATCGAGACCGAGTCCCTGCTGGAGTTCCAGGAGCTGGCCACGGGCTACAACCACATGGCCGAAAACCTGCGTGCTCTTTACCACGGGCTGGAGGCCCAGGTGCAGGCCAAGACGCAGGACTTGCAGGCGGAACGTTCGCGCCTGGAGGCGCTGTACGAGGTGAGCATTTTCCTGGCGCAAGCCGATTCTCTGGAAGAGCTGGGCCGGGGCTTCGCGCAGAAGCTGCGCCGCATCAGCGGGGCGGACGCCGTGGCGGTGCGGTGGTCCGACGAGACCAGCCAGCGCTACCTGATGCTGGGCAGCGACTGCCTGCCGCAGGAGCTGGTGGACGAGGAGCGCTGCCTGGAAGCCGGGCTGTGCGCCTGCGGGCAACCCAAGGCCACGGCGCGCACCCGTGTCATACCCATCGTCTCGGAGGACGATTACCGGTTGGGCAATTGCGCCAAGGCGGGGTACACCTCGCTCATCAGTGTGCCCATCCGGTTGCAGCAGCGCGTTCTGGGTGAGGTGGATCTGTTCTACCGTCACGAGGCAGCGCTGGACGCCGAAGACCGGTCGCTCTACGACGCGCTGGCCGGGCACCTGGCCAGCGCCATGGAGAGCCTGCGCAGCGAAGCCCTGTTGCGCGAGGCGGCCGTGAGCGAGGAACGCACGATGCTGGCGCGGGAGTTGCACGACTCGATTGCCCAGTCGCTGGCTTTCCTGAAGATACAGATGACGCTGTTGCGGCAGGCCGTGCAGCGCGCCGACGAGGCGCAGACGGCGCAGGTGATCGACGAGCTGGACGCGGGCATTCGCGAAAGCACGAACGACGTGAGGGAGCTGCTGGTGCACTTCCGCACCCGTGCCAACAGTGCCGACATCGAGCAGGCACTGCGCATCACCCTGCGCAAGTTCGAGCTGCAAAGCGGCCTGGAGGCCCACCTGGACCTGCAGGGCGATGGCCTGGCGCTGCCGTCCGACGTGCAGTTGCAGGTGCTGCACATCGTGCAGGAAGCGTTGTCCAACGTGCGCAAGCATGCGCAGGCCAGCGAGGTGTGGGTGAGCGTGCAGCGCGGGCCGCGCTGGACCTTCACGGTGCGTGACAATGGGCGCGGATTCCAACCTGCGGCTCCGTCGGCCGAGGACACGCACGTGGGCCTGCACATCATGCGCGAGCGCGCGCAGCGCATTGGCGCGGCGGTGCGCCTGCAGTCGCTGCCCGGCGCGGGCACCGAGGTCTGTCTTGAACTGAGTGATTGAATGAAAGAAGCAACTGCATCACCGATCCGCCTGCTGGTGGTGGACGACCACAACCTGTTCCGCCGGGGCCTGATCGCGCTGTTGTCGCAGGACCGGCGCTTCAGCGTGGTGGGCGAGGCGGCCGATGCCAACGCCGCCCTGGCCAGTGTGCGCTTGCTGCAGCCTGACCTGGTGCTGCTGGACAACCACATGCCTGGCGTGAACGGCGTGGATGCCATCGCCGGGTTGAAGGAGGCCCACTCGGCGGCCCGCATCGTCATGCTGACGGTGAGCGAAAACGTGGAGGACCTGGCCGCCGGCCTGCGCGCGGGGGCCGACGGCTACCTGCTCAAGACCATCCACACCGAGGACCTGTGCGACTCCATCCGGCGCGTGTGGGAGGGCGATTCGGTGATCAGCCCCGAGATGATGGGAAAACTCGTCGGCCTGCTGCGCCAGGCGCCCGGCACCGCACCCGCCGCGGACCGCGCTGCAGCGCCCGTGGTGGAGCTGCCCATGACGGCACCACTGCTGGACGCCGACGACCCGATCCACAGCCTGTCGCCGCGCGAGACGGAGATCCTGCGCCAGATTGCCAAGGGGGAAAGCAACAAGCAGATCGCACGCACGCTGGACATTGCCGAGACGACGGTGAAGATCCACGTGCAGCACATCCTGCGCAAGCTGGACCTGAGCAACCGCGTGCACGCCGCCGTGTACGCCAGCGAACGCGGCCTGGGCTGAGCCACAGGCACAGACTACTACCAAAGGAGTAGGGCCCGGGGCCGCCCGCTCGTTCTTCCCGCTGCAAGGCCCCATCAGTCCGGAGGATACCCAGCCCGGCTGAAAAACAAGACAGTTCAACCCATGTGTTTGGAGAGAAACCATGGGAATGGAACTGAGCAATAAGCGCAAGGCATGGTCGGTGCTGATCGTCAGCACCCTGTCGTTCACCGTGTGCTTCATGGTCTGGATGATGTTCGGGGTGATCGGCATCCCGATCAAGAAGATGCTGGACCTCAACGCCACCCAGTTCGGGTTGCTGATGGCCACGCCGGTGCTGACCGGCTCGCTGGTGCGGGTGCCGCTGGGCATCTGGACCGACCGCTACGGCGGTCGCATCGTGATGACGGTGCTGATGGCCGCCACGGTGCCCGCCATCTGGTTGATGGCCTACGCCACCGAGTTCTGGCACTTCCTGACCATCGGCCTGTTCGTGGGGTTGGCAGGGGGCTCGTTCTCGGTGGGCACGCCCTATGTGGCGCGCTGGTTCCCCAAGAGCCAGCAGGGCATGGCCATGGGGGTGTACGGGGCGGGTAACTCCGGCTCGGCGGTGAACAAGTTCGTGGCGCCGGCCATTCTGGTGGCCTTTGGCTGGGCTGCCGTGCCGCAGGTGTACGCGGCCATCATGGCGGGCACGGTGGTGCTGTTCTGGCTGTTCAGCCACAGCGACCCGGCGCACCTGGTGCCCAGCAACGTGAGCTTCACCGATCAGCTCAAGGCGCTGAAGGACCCGAAGGTGCTGAAGTACTGCCAGTACTACAGCATCGTGTTCGGCGGCTACGTGGCGCTGGCGCTGTGGATGGTGCAGTACTACATCGGCGAGTACGGGCTGGACATCCGCGTGGCCGCGCTGCTGGCGGCGTGCTTCAGCCTGCCTGGCGGCGTGCTGCGCGCAGTGGGCGGGGTGTTGAGCGACAAGTACGGCGCGCACAAGGTCACATGGTGGGTGATGTGGGTGAGCTGGATCTGCCTGTTCCTGCTGAGTTACCCGCAGACGCAGTTCACCATCGCCACCGTCAACGGCCCGCAGACCTTCCACATCGGCCTGAACGTCTACACCTTCACCGCGCTGATGTTCGTGCTGGGCATTGCCTGGGCCTTCGGCAAGGCCAGCGTCTTCAAGTACATCGCCGACGACTACCCCAAGAACATCGGCGCCATCAGCGGCATTGTGGGCCTGGCGGGCGGCCTGGGCGGCTTCATCCTGCCCATCCTGTTCGGCGCGCTGCTCGACCTCACCGGCATCCGTTCCAGCGCCTTCATGCTGCTGTACGGCGTGGTGTGGGTGTCGCTGATCTGGATGTATTTCACCGAGGTCAAGCGCACCGAAGTGATGGGCGACAACGCCCCGGCCTTCACCCTGCGCGGCTGAGGCCCGGCACCACCAACGGAGCAATGACATGAATTCCACCTCAACCAACACGGCTGGCGCCCAGAGCGCGGCCAAGAGCGGCTCCGCCGACATCGAGATCTGGCAACCCGAGGACGAGCGCTTCTGGGAAAGCACCGGCAAGCGCATTGCCTACCGCAACCTGTGGCTGTCGGTGCCTGCGCTGCTGTGCGGCTTCGCCATCTGGGGCATGTGGGGCATCATCACCGTGCAGATGCACAACCTCGGCTTCCCCTTCAGCCAGGCCGAGCTGTTTTCGCTGACCGCCATCGCGGGCCTGGCAGGCGCGACGATGCGCATTCCCGCATCCTTCCTGGTGCGGCTGGCTGGCGGGCGCAACACCATCTTCCTGACCACGGCCATGCTGCTGTCGCCCGCCATTGGCACGGGCATTGCGCTGCAGCACCCCGAGTGGCCGCTGTGGGTGTTCCAGCTGATGGCGCTGTGGTCGGGCGTGGGTGGCGGCAACTTTGCCAGCTCCATGTCCAACATCAGCACCTTCTTTCCCAAGCGGCTGCAGGGCACCGCGCTGGGTCTGAACGCGGGCCTGGGCAACTTCGGCGTGACGACCATGCAGATCGTCATTCCGCTGGTGATGACCGTTGGCATCTTCGGTGCCATTGGCGGCGAGCCCATGGTGCTGCAGAAGGACAGCGGGTGGATCTTCGGCAAGATTCCCGCCGGTACGCAGACTTGGATACAGAACGCGGGCTTTGCCTGGCTGCTGTCGCTGGTGCCGCTGTCGGTGCTGTGCTGGTTTGGCATGAACAACCTCAAGACGGTGTCGCCCAGCACGGGCAGCCCGATCGTGGCGTTCATGAAGATCACCTGGCTGTACACGCTGGCCTTCGTGCCTGCGGGCATTGGCCTGTACCTGTACCTGCCCGCGCCCACCGGCCTGGGTGTGCTCAACATGTGGGTGACCATGCCCTTCATCATCGTGAGCACGCTGCTGGTGATGAAGCTGACCGCCTTCGGCACGATGAAGGACAACATCGCCAAGCAGTTCGCCATCTTCCGCAACAAGCACACCTGGTCGCTGACGGCGTTGTACATCGTCACCTTCGGCTCGTTCATCGGTTTTTCCATGGCGCTGCCGCTGGCCATCACGGTGATCTTCGGCTTCAGCCACGTGCCCGACGCCAATGGCGTGATCCAGCACACGCTGAAGAACCCGAACGCGCCTTCCGCGCTGACCTACGCGTGGATCGGGCCCTTCGTGGGCGCGGCCGTGCGGCCCATTGGCGGCTGGATTTCTGACAAGTGGGGCGGCTCCATCGTCACGCAGATCATTTCGGTGGTGATGGTGGGCGCCTCGGTGGCGGTGGGCTACGTGATGATGCAGGCCTACGCCTCGGCCACGCCCGAGCAGTACTTCCCCATGTTCCTGGGCCTGTTCATCGTGCTGTTCATGGCCAGCGGCATCGGCAACGGCTCCACCTTCCGCACCATCGGCGTGATCTTCGACCGCCAGCAGGCCGGCCCCGTGCTGGGCTGGACGTCCGCCATCGCCGCCTACGGCGCCTTCATCGCACCGGTCGTGATCGGCCAGCAGATCAAGGCTGGCACCCCCCAGACCGCCATGTACGGCTTTGCCGTGTTCTACGCGGTCTGCATCGTTTTGAACTGGTGGTTCTACCTGCGCCCCGGTTCCGAGATCCGCAACCCCTGACACCACAGACCTGGACACGACAACGCTTCAACGGAGTCAACAATGAGCCATTTTCTTGACCGACTGACACACTTCAACCTGCCCAAGGAGACCTTCTCTGACGGGCACGGCCAGGTCACCAACGAAGACCGCACCTGGGAAGACGCCTACCGCAACCGCTGGGCGCATGACAAGATCGTGCGTTCCACCCACGGCGTGAACTGCACGGGCTCCTGCTCGTGGAAGATTTACGTGAAGGGCGGCATCGTCACCTGGGAAACCCAGCAGACCGACTACCCCCGCACCCGGTGGGACATGCCCAACCACGAGCCGCGCGGCTGTGCGCGCGGCGCCAGCTACAGCTGGTACCTGTACAGCGCCAACCGCGTGAAGTACCCCATGGTGCGCGGCCGCCTGCTGGAGCGCTGGCGCGCTGCCTTGAAGGTGGCCAAGACGCCGGTGGATGCCTGGTCGCTGATCGTGGAAGACGATGCTGCGCGGCGCGACTACCAGCAGGTGCGCGGCATGGGCGGTTTTGTGCGTTCCACCTGGGACGAGGTGAACCAGCTGATCGCTGCCGCCAACGTGTACACCATCAAGAAGCACGGGCCGGACCGCATCATCGGCTTCTCGCCCATTCCGGCGATGAGCATGGTGAGCTACGCGGCCGGTTCGCGCTACCTGAGCCTGCTGGGCGGCGTGTGCATGAGCTTCTACGACTGGTACTGCGACCTGCCGCCCGCCAGCCCGCAGATCTGGGGCGAGCAGACCGACGTGCCCGAATCCGCCGACTGGTACAACTCCAGCTTCATCATCGCCTGGGGCTCCAACGTGCCGCAGACGCGCACGCCGGACGCCCACTTCTTCACCGAGGTGCGCTACAAGGGCACCAAGACGGTGGCGGTGACGCCCGACTATTCCGAGGTGGCCAAGCTGGCCGACCTGTGGCTGCACCCCAAGCAGGGCACCGACGCCGCCATGGCCATGGCCATGGGCCACGTGGTGCTCAAGGAGTTCTACTTCCCCGACAACGGCCAGCGCAGCGCCTACTTTGACGACTACGCCCGCCGCTACACCGACCTGCCCATGCTGGTGATGCTGAAGGAACAGCAGTTGCCCGACGGCAGCACCACCCTGGTGCCGGACCGCTACCTGCGCGCCAGCGACTTCAACGGCAAGCTGGGCCAGGCCAACAACCCCGAGTGGAAAACCATTGCCTTTGACACCGACGGCAAGGCCGTGCTGCCCAACGGCTCCATCGGCTTCCGCTGGGGCCCCGAGGGCCGCGAGGACACCGGCAAGTGGAACCTGGAGAACAAGGAAGCGCGCGACGGCGACGAGGTGAAGCTGAAGCTGTCGGTGCTGGAAGACGGCGAGCAGGACCACGAAGTGGTGGAAGTGGGCTTCCCGTACTTTGGCGGGCAGCAGACGCCGCACTTCCAGGCCAACGCCGCCACGGGCGACGTGAACCGCGCCAAGGTGCCCGCCGTGCGGCTGCGCCTGGGCAAGGCTGGCGAGGAACGCCACGCGCTGGTGGCCACCGTGTTCGACCTGCAGGTGGCGCAGTACGGCATTGACCGGGGCCTGGGCGGCGGCGCCAAGAGCTACGACGACAACGCCCCCTATACCCCCGCCTGGCAGGAAGCCATCACCGGCGTGCCGCGCGAGCAGGTCATCACCGTGGCGCGCCAGTTTGCCGACAACGCCGACAAGACGCACGGCAAGTCCATGGTCATCATCGGCGCGGCCATGAACCACTGGTACCACGCCGACATGAACTACCGTGGCGTGATCAACCTGCTGATGATGTGCGGCTGCATTGGCCAGAGCGGCGGCGGCTGGGCACACTACGTGGGCCAGGAAAAGCTGCGCCCGCAGACCGGCTGGACGGCGCTGGCCTTTGCGCTGGACTGGATACGCCCGCCGCGCCAGCAGAACTCCACCAGCTTCTTCTATGCCCACACCGACCAGTGGCGCTACGAGAAGCTGGACCTGTCGGACATCGTCTCGCCGCTGGCCGACAAGAACGCCTTCGGCGGCAGCATGATCGACTACAACGTGCGTGCCGAGCGCATGGGCTGGCTGCCGTCGGCACCGCAGCTCAAGACCAACCCGCTGCAGGTGGTGAAGGACGCCACCGCCGCAGGCATGGACCCGAAGGACTACGTGGTCAAGGCGCTGCGCGACGGCTCGCTGGAGATGAGCTGCGAAGACCCGGACGCACCGCAGAACTGGCCGCGCAATTTGTTCGTGTGGCGTTCCAACCTGCTGGGCTCCAGCGGCAAGGGCCACGAGTACTTCTGCAAACACCTGCTGGGCACCGAGAACGGCGTGCAGGGCAAGGACCTGGGGCCTGACGACGCCAAGCCCAAGGAAGTGAAGTGGCACGCCGAAGCGCCCCAGGGCAAGCTGGACCTGCTGGTGACGCTGGACTTCCGCATGAGCACCACCTGTCTGTACAGCGACATCGTGCTGCCCACGGCCAGCTGGTACGAGAAGAACGACCTCAACACCAGCGACATGCACCCCTTCATCCACCCGCTGTCTGCAGCGGTGGACCCGGTGTGGCAGTCAAAGAGCGACTGGGAGATCTACAAGGGCTTTGCCAAGGCCTTCAGCGAGGTGTGCGTGGGCCACCTGGGCGTGGAGAAGGAAGTGGTGCTGACGCCCCTGATGCACGACAGCCCGGGCGAACTGGCCCAGCCCTTCGAGGTGAAGGAATGGAAGAAGGGCGAATGCGACTTGATTCCCGGCAAGACCGCGCCGCAGATCGCCGTGGTGGAGCGCGACTACCCCAACCTGTACAAGCGCTTCACGGCGCTGGGCCCCTTGATGAACAAGGTGGGCAACGGCGGCAAGGGCATTGCCTGGAAGACCGAGACCGAGGTGACGCAGCTTGGCCAGCTCAACGGCAACACGCTGGAAGAGGGCGTGACCAAGGGCATGCCGCGCATCGTCAGCGACATCGACGCTTGCGAGGTGATCCTGCAACTGGCGCCCGAGACCAACGGCCACGTGGCTGTGAAGGCCTGGGAAGCGCTGGGCAAGGCCACCGGGCGCGACCACAAGCACCTGGCCCTGTACCGCGAGGACGAGAAGATCCGCTACCGCGACATCCAGGCGCAGCCGCGCAAGATCATCAGTTCGCCCACGTGGAGCGGCATCGAAAGCGAGACCGTGAGCTACAACGCGGGCTACACCAACGTGCACGAGCTGATTCCATGGCGCACCCTCACCGGTCGCCAGCAGTTCTACCAGGACCACCCCTGGATGATCGCCTTCGGCGAGGGCTTCAGCAGCTACCGCCCGCCGGTGGACCTGAAGACCACCGACGAGGTGCAGGGCCGCAAGCCTAACGGTAACCCCGAGATCGTGCTGAACTTCATCACCCCGCACCAGAAGTGGGGCATCCACAGCACGTACAGCGACAACCTGCTCATGCTCACGCTCAACCGTGGCGGCACGGTGATCTGGCTGAGCGAGGACGACGCCAAGAGCGCGGGCATCGAGGACAACGACTGGGTGGAGCTGTTCAACGTGAACGGCGCCGTGGCGGCGCGCGCGGTGGTGAGCCAGCGCGTCAACCCCGGCATGGTGATGATGTACCACTCCCAGGAAAAGATCATCAACACGCCCGGCTCCGAGATCACCGGCGTGCGCGGCGGCATCCACAACTCCGTCACGCGCATCGTGCTCAAGCCCACGCACATGATCGGCGGCTACGCCCAGCAGAGCTACGGCTTCAACTACTACGGAACCATCGGCACCAACCGCGACGAGTTCGTGGTGGTGCGCAAGATGAAGAAGGTGGACTGGCTCGACACCCCGCGTGACGACCACCTCGTCAAGGCCTACCAGTCGCAGGGCGAGAACCCCTGAGCCCGACAGAAAGACAAGGAGTGATGCAATGAAAGTACGCGCTCAGATCGGCATGGTCCTCAACCTGGACAAGTGCATTGGCTGCCACACCTGCTCGGTCACCTGCAAGAACGTGTGGACGAGCCGCCCCGGTGTGGAATACGCCTGGTTCAACAACGTCGAGTCCAAGCCCGGCATTGGCTACCCCAAGGACTGGGAGAACCAGGACAAGTGGAAGGGCGGCTGGGTTCGCCGCGCAGACGGCTCCATCGTGCCCAAACAGGGCGGCAAGTGGCAGCTGCTGATGAAGATCTTCGCCAACCCGCACCTGCCGCAGATTGACGACTACTACGAGCCCTACACCTTCGACTACGACCACCTGCAGTCGGCCCCCGAGATGCAGCACGCGCCCACGGCGCGGCCGCGCTCGCTCATCACCGGCAAGCGCATGGAGAAGATCGAGTGGGGCCCGAACTGGGAGGAAATCCTGGGCGGCGAATTCGCCAAACGCAGCAAGGACGCCAACTTCGACGGCTTCGAGGCCGCGCAGAAGGCCATGGTGGGTGAGTTCGAGAACACCTTCATGATGTACCTGCCGCGCCTGTGCGAGCACTGCCTGAACCCGGCGTGCGTGGCGTCGTGCCCCTCGGGCTCGATCTACAAGCGCGAGGAAGACGGCATTGTGCTGATCGACCAGGACAAGTGCCGTGGCTGGCGCATGTGCGTCAGCGGCTGCCCGTACAAAAAGATTTACTACAACTGGAAGAGCGGCAAGGCCGAGAAGTGCACCTTCTGCTTCCCGCGCATCGAGGCCGGGCAGCCTACCGTGTGCTCCGAAACTTGCGTGGGCCGCATTCGCTACCTGGGCGTGCTGCTGTACGACGCCGACCGCATCGGCGAAGCCGCCAGCACCGAGCGCGAGACCGACCTGTACCAGTCGCAGCTTGACATCTTCCTGGACCCCAACGACCCGGCGGTGATTGCCCAGGCGCGCGCCGACGGCATTCCCGAAGCGTGGCTGGAAGCCGCCCGCAACAGCCCCGTCTACAAGATGGCCGTGGACTGGAAGGTGGCCTTGCCCCTGCACCCGGAATACCGCACGCTGCCCATGGTGTGGTACGTGCCGCCGCTGTCGCCCATCACCGCTGCGGCCAATGCCGGACACGTGGGCATCAACGGCGAGATTCCTGATGTGAGCCAGCTGCGCATTCCCGTGAAGTACCTGGCCAACCTGCTGACCGCTGGCGACACTTTCCCCGTGGTGAAGGCGCTGGAGCGCATGCTGGCCATGCGCGCCTACCAGCGCGCCAAGCACGTGGACGGCGTGACCAACCACGCCGTGCTGGAACAGGTGCAGCTGAGCGCCGCGCAAGTGGAAGAGATGTACCGCTACATGGCGATTGCCAACTACGAGGACCGCTTCGTGATTCCCTCCACGCACCGCGAGTACGCCGAGAACGCGTTCAACGTCAAGGGCGGTTGCGGCTTCAGCTTCGGCAACGGCTGCTCCGAAGGGGTGACCGAGACCAGCCTTTTCGGCAGCGAGAAGAAGCGCACCATTCCCATCAAGGTGGAGGGCTGAGCCATGCTGTTTTCCGCACCCCCCAAATCCATGCGCATGACGCTGCGCGTGCTGTCGCACCTGCTGAGCTACCCCAGCGTGGAATTGCTGGCGCACCTGGGCGAGCTGGCCCAGGCCTTGCGAGACGAGGCTGTGCTGGACGGCCAGCGCACCGGCGAGCTGGAAGCGTTGATGCACCGGCTGGAGCGGCTGCCGTCGATGCAGGTGCAGTCCGAATACGTGGAGCTGTTCGACCGTGGTCGCAGCACCGCGCTCAACCTGTTCGAGCACGTGCACGGCGACTCGCGCGACCGTGGCCCAGCCATGATCGACTTGATCCAGACCTTCGAGAAGGCTGGCCTGATGCTGAGCACCGAGGAGCTGCCCGACCATCTGCCGGTGCTGCTGGAGTTCGCCTCCACGCAGCCGCCGCAGCAGGCGCGCGAGTTCCTGGGTGAGATTGCCCACATCGTGCGGGTGATCTTCAGCGCGCTGCAAAAGCGCCAGAGTCCCTACGCCAGCGTGCTGGCCGCCGTGCTCGAACTGGCCGGGCACAAGGCCGAAGCCGTGCCCGTGCCCGCCGAGGAGGCCATGGACGAGTCGTGGGAAGAGCCGCCCGTCTTCGGCGGTTGCTCCACCCAGGGGCAGGCCAAGCCCGGCCAGCCCCAACCCATCCAACTGGTCAAGAAAGCTGTTTCGTCATCACAAGGAGTGCAGGCATGAACACCCTCCACAACTTCCTGTTCAACGTCTATCCCTACATCTGCCTGTCGGTGTTCCTGATGGGCAGCCTGGCGCGCTTTGACCGCGACCAGTACACCTGGAAAAGCGACTCGTCGCAACTGCTGCGCAAGGGGCAGCTGCGCTGGGGCAGCAACCTGTTCCACATCGGCATCCTGTTCCTGTTCTTCGGGCACAGCGTGGGCCTGCTCACCCCGCACTGGGTGTACGAGCCCTTCATCACCCCGGGGCAGAAGCAGCTACTGGCCGTGGTGGCTGGCGGCGTGGCGGGCTTCATCTGCTTCATCGGCCTGTCGCTGCTGTTGCACCGGCGCATCTTCGACCCGCGCATCCGCCTCACCAGCCACCGCACCGACCTGTTCATCCTCGTCATCCTGTGGGTGCAACTGGTGCTCGGGCTCATCACGCTGCCGTACTCCATCGGCCACAGCGACGGCTCGGTGATGCTGGCGCTGTCGGACTGGGCGCAGCGCATCGTCACCTTCCGCCCTGATGCTGCTGGTCTGGTGGCGCTGGACTGGCCCTACAAGGTCCACCTGGTGCTGGGCATGACGATCTTCCTGCTCTTCCCGTTCAGCCGCCTGGTGCACGTGTGGAGCGGCTTTGCCACCGTGGCCTACGCCTTCCGCCCCTACCAGGTGGTGCGCAGCCGCCGCCTGGGGCTGGTCAAGGGTTCGCAGGACCAGGGCCGTTGAGCGGCCGCCGAATGGAAGGTTGAATGCCATGAATACCGAATACACCATGGGCTGCGGCAGCGGCCATTGCTCCTGTGCGGGCGATGCCGGCGAGACCCGGGTCACCATCAACGGCGTGCGCTTGCGGCTGCCTGCGGAAAACGCGTCGGCGGAGGAGCTGCTGGAGCGCGTGCACAGCGAGCTGTTGCGCCAGGAGGCGGTGCGCCTGGGGCGCCTGTCGCAAGGCAAGCCGGCCGAGGCGCCGGAGCTTGGGGACCACGAGCGCGAGGTGATTGAGGCGATGCTGGAGGAGCAGGTGACCGTTCCCGCGCCGACACCGGAGGAGTGCCTGCGCTACTACGAGGGGCACAAGCCGCATTTCGTGGTGGGGCAGGCCATGCACGTGCGGCACATCCTGTTTGCCGTGACGCCGGGCGTGGATGTACATGCCTTGGCCAAGCGTGCCGAGCTGGCCTTGCTGGAGCTGTCGCGCAAGGACGTGCCCGAGGGCCGTTTCGAGGCGCTGGCCCGTGAGCTGTCCAACTGCCCCACGGGTGCCAGCGGTGGCGACCTGGGCTGGATCGGCCCGGACGACTGCGCCCCAGAACTGGCCAACGAGCTGTTCTTCCAGACCGATTCGGGCTGGGGCATGGGGCTGCACCCCAGGCTGGTGCACACGCGTTACGGTTTCCACATCATCGAAGTGCTGGGCCGCCGCCGTGGCAAGCCTCTGGACTTTGACGAGGTGAAGGAGCGCATTGCGCGGCAGCTGGAGATGCAGTCCCGCGCGACGGCGCTGCGGCAATACATCAAGATCCTGATTGGGCAGGCGGCCATTGAGGGCATGGATCTGGAGGGTACCAGCAGTCCACTGGTGCAGTGAGGGGCCGTTCCTGCCGTCAACCGCGCGGCTTGCGGGCGCGCGGTTTGCGCTCGGCCTTGGCTGCCGCCGCAGACGCCATTGCGCGCGGGCTGGCCTGTTCCAGCCACAGCAGGGTGTCGAGCTGCGTGACGAAGCGGGCCAGGTAGTCGGGTGACAGGTCGCGCATCAGTTCGATGGTGCGCAGCACCAGCATGTGCGAATTCAGCGGCCCGGCGTTGCGCGGCTGGCGCTGCAGGGCGCGTTGCACCTTGTCTTGCGCCGCCACCTTGGTCCACACCTGGCGGAAGCGCCGCAGGCTGCGCATTTCGCCTTTGTCTTGCGCTGGGGCAGTGGCAGGTGGCAGGGCGGCGCCTGTGGTGCAGTCATCACCCGCCCGCTCGGCTGCGCGCAGGTGGCCGTTGAGTTTGGCCAGCGCCGTGGCGGCGGGAGCTTCCAGCAGGATGGCCAGCCTGCGCAGGCCAGCGGCGTCGCTCTCGTGCAGCATGGCGCGCACGGTGCGGGCCTGTGCGGGGTGGACCTGTTGCAGGTGGCTGGTCTGTTGCGTCAAGGCTCCGTGCGCCTGTTGCAGCCGGTGTTCGTGCTCGGCCAGGGCACGCTCCAGGCGCTCGTGCAGCAGACGCCGCACACCCGGGGCAGCGTTGTCCATGCGGGCGCCCAGGGCTTCCAGGTAGCGAAAGCGCACCGGGTCCAGCCGGTCGGCGCCTTGCGCGCGCCAGCCGTCGAGCCGGGCACGCCAGGGCTGTGCAGGGCGCGCGGGTTCATTCATGGCGCGGGGCCGGGGTCTTGGGCACCGGGGCCATTTCCACGCGGCGGTTGAGGGTGCGGCCCTGCTCGCTGTCGTTCGGTGCCACGGGCTGCTGCGGGCCAAAGGCCGCCGCAAACACCTGGGACGGCGGCATGCCTTCGCCGATGAGTGCCCTGGTCACGGTGAGTGCACGCTGCGCGGACAGCTCCAGGTTGTCCGCGAAGCGGCGGTTGCCCTCGTGGATGGGGCGGTCGTCGGTGAAGCCGCTCACCATGAGCATTTCCTGCCGCTCGCTCAGGTACACCTTCAAGGGCGGCACCAGGCTGCGCAGCAGTTGCAGACCTTCGGGGTGCAGCTGGTCGGAGTTGAGCGGAAACAGCACGCTGCCGCTGATGCCGATGCGCCCGTCGCGCAGCGTGACGCGGCCGGACTGCAGCGGCACCGCCAGGGCCTTTTCCAGGGCCATGCGGCGGTGTTCTTCCTCCCGCCGCTTGGCCACTTCGGCTTCCAGGCTGGACACCAGGTCCATCTGCACCACCAGCACGCCAATCAGCACCAGCACGAATGCGCCCAGCAGACCGGCCATCAGGTCGCCAAACACGGCCCACACCGGGGCAGTGTGGCTTTCGCCGTCGTCGCGTTCGTCGAACTCGATCATCCGGCGGCCCCTTCGGCCTCCAGTGCCGCACTGCCCCGCAGGCGCTGCAGGTCTTGCACGATGCTTTGCTGCGAGGTGATGCTGAGGTCGATGACCTCACGGGCCTGGGCCACGTAGTAGTCGAGCTGCTCGTCGCTGCGGGTGATGGAGCGCTGGATGGCGGATTCGATGCGGGCCAGGGTGTCGAGCAGCTTGTCGTTGGAGGCACTGTAGAGCTGCACGCCATGGCCGAAGGCTTCGCCCAGCGCCGCCAGTTCCACTGCGCTGCCATTGACCTGGTCTGCTGCGTCGCCCACCTGCTGCGCCAGCTGCGCGGCCTGGGTCTGCAGGGTCTGCTCGAACTGCGTGCCCGCCTGCGCCAGCACTTGCGTGGCCGCGCCCACCAGGGCTTCGATGCGGTTGCGTTGCTCGCCTGCCGCCTGGTCCAGCGACTGGATCAGCCCCTGCAATTGGGTGGCCAGGCGGGTGCGTTCTTCCAGGGCCAGGTTGTCGCGTTCAGACAGGCGCGACATTTCCTGGCGCAGCTCGGCAATCACTTGCGCGGCCGCCTGGGGTACTTCCGAAGCCGTTTGCAGCAGGCGCGACAGCGGGGCTTCCAGGGCCGTGCCCAGCGTGGCCAGGTGGCTGGCCACGGCGGCCTGCAGTTCGCCCAGGCGCTCCACGGCGGCCTGGCCGCGCGCGGCTTCGTCGTTGCGCAGCTGGCCCAGTTCGGCTTGCAGCGTGTGGGTGAGCTGGTCCATGCGCTGGGCGTGCTGTTCCAGCCATTGCGCTTCAGACGCGGTGCGGTGGCGCACCAGTTCTTCGGAGCGTTCCAGCAGCCGCGACACCTCTTGCAAGGTGGCACCCGCCTGCTGGCTGGTGCGCTGGGTGATGTCGCCCACCGCCTGTTCCAGCGCCGCGCAGATGCCCTGGTGGCGCTGCAGCGACTGTTCGCCCAGCCGCTGCCATTCGCCATGCAGGTTGGCGGCCATGGTCTGCAGCGCGCCGGTCCAGGTTTGCTGGCGTTCGCTTTCGGCCTGGGCCTGGGCGGCCTGTTGTTGTTTGGCAGAAGCGTTGAATTCGGTGATGAGCGTCTGCAGCTGGGCCTGGATGGCGTCTGCCTGGCGGCGCTGCGTTTCCTGCGCGAAGACGCTCAGGTCTTGCATGGTGCTGGCCACCACGGGGCGCAGGCTGTCGCCAGCGGCCTGGGCGGTGGCGGTGAGGCTGTCCAGCAGGCTCTGGCGCACCTGGGCGGCCAGATCGGTGTACGCGGTTTTCACCTCGCGGTGGAAGGCGTCCTGCTGGCTGGCGAGTTGGGTGCTCAACTGCTGGCTGCGTTGCTCCAGCCCGTCCAGCACGGCGTGCAGGCGGTCCACCACGGCGGGCAGGGCTTCGGTCTGTGCCTGCAAGGCGTTGAGGGAGGCTTGCCGCTGGTGCGCGTGTGAAAAGGGGCGCAGCACGCTGGCCACCCGCTGGTCCAGCAGGCGCGAGGCTTCCTGCCGTTCACGCCTGCAGAAGGTCGCCATGAGCCCCAGCATGGCAGAGGTGGCCACACCCGCCACCGATGTGCCAAACGACAGGCCCAACCCCTTGATGGGCGCGGCCAGCGCGGAGCGGATGGCTTGCAGGTCGGCCGAGCCTTCCAGCGCGAACACGGCCCCCTTGAAGGTCATGACCATGCCCAGGAAGGTGCCGAGCATGCCCAGCATCACCAGCAGGCCCACCAGGTAGGGCGTGAGCGCCGGGCCGGGCAGGGCGGCGCGTTCACCTTCCACGCGCAGGCGCACGGCTTGGCGCAGCGGCGCGGGCACCTGGTCCAGCCAGTTGCCCAGTTCGGGCAGGGGGGCGGGAATGTTGTCCAGCGCCTGGTGCAGCTGCGCGGTGTGGGCGCGAAAGCGCTGCAGCTCGCGCGCCCCGTGCAGGTACACGGCGGCGATCAACAGCGTCATCAGCAGCGCGGTCCAGCTGGTGCCGATGAAGCCGATGCCGATCCAGACGAGGGTGGCGAGTCCGAGGGCGAAGGCGGTGGCAAAGACAGTGCGGTTCATGGCTTGGCAGGGTGTTCGTTCTTCAGGGCTTCCAGCAGGCCGTGCAGGGGTTGCAGACGCAGATCCAGCTCGGCGAGCAGGGCGGCGTGCCAGTCCTGCCCGAAGCGCAGGGCAGGCTGGTCAGCCTCTTCGCTGGCCTGGGTGTGCAGCTGCTTGAAGCGCTGTTCCAGGTGGGCTGGCACGGTGGCCAGCAGTTTGTGTTCATGGGCGTCCAGCTGCTGCTCCAGCAGCGCGTCCAGCGCGGCCAGCTGGCGCAGCGGGCCTGCAGCGCGGGCCAGGGCCTGGCGCAGCCGTGCCCGCAGCGGTGCGATGGACGTGGCCATCAGCCGCTGCAGTTCGGTGTGGCGGCGGCGGTAGGGGGCAAATCCCGTCTCCCCGGTTTCGGCGGGCTGGGCCTGTAGCAGCGTGGCGCTGAGCGAGGCTTGCAGCTTTTGCAGTTCATCGGCCAACGCGCGCACGGCTGCGGGGGCGGGCGAGGCGCGGTCCACCGGCATGGCCCTGATCGACTGTTGCGCCGCCTGCAGGCGCACCGCGTCCAGCGGGCCGAGCCACAGGCTCCAGCGTTCCGCCAGGTCGGCGCCAGACTCCGCGCCGGGCGCGCTCGCCCATCCGTCCAGCAGACGGACCAGAGGGGAGCTGGTGAGTGCGTTTGGTGCAGACATGTCGTGTGGCCACCTTGCCGGGGCAGGGTGTCAGGCGGTGCGGCGGTGTGATTCGCCCAATGAACAAAGGCTTGCGCTGTGGAAAGACGCAAGCCTCCGGTGGGACAGGATGCGCCGGGCGCCGTTTGCCGCCAGGGGCGGGACGGGCAGGCACGGGCATCGCCACGGGGGTGGATTTTAGTTCACACGCGTTCCAGGGGCTTTCGGGCGTCCCTACACTGGGGGACGTTCAAGAACAATGCAGAGGTCGGCATGGCGCTTCCCACTTACGAACAGTTTGAACAGGCCGCCCGGGCCCGGGGTGCCGACGAGGTGCTGGTGCGCGAATGGGCGCCAGACTTTGAAAACCCCCTGCATGACCACCCTTTTGACACCGACGCCCTGGTGGTGCAGGGCGAGTTCTGGCTGACCGTTGACGGGCAGACGCGCCACCTTGGCGTGGGCGACGCCTTCCAGCTTGGCAGGGGTGTGCGGCACGCCGAAAAGTACGGCCCCCAGGGCGCCACCTTCTGGGCTGCGCGCAAGAACTGAACGGCGTCTGCCCACCTGACCAGGCGTCAGACCTTCACATGCTGGCGTGCCAGCGCGTTGTAGATCACCCCGCCCAGCACCGCGCCAATCACCCAGTTGTACCCCGACAGGAATTCAAACCAGGGCACCCACACCGTGGCCACCGAGAAGATGGCCGCCAGCCCGAACGCCTTGACGGCGACGCGGTTCCAGCCATCGACGTAGTGGTAGCGGCCGCCTTCCATGTTGTACAGATCGTCCAGGTGGAGGCGCTGCTTGCGGTGCACGTAGTAATCGACAATCATGATCCCGAAGATCGGGGCCAGGGTCGCGCCCAGCGTGTTCACGAAGCCGCTGATCCCGAATTCGCTGATGAAGCTGTTCCAGAAGCCGCCGATGACCAGCGCGAACAGGGAGGTGATGAAACCCGCCTTGCGAAAGCTGATCTTCCCGGGAGCCAGGTTGGCAATACCGTTGACCGCCGGAATGAAGTTGGCCACCAGGTTGATGCCGACGGTTGCGGCAAAGAAGGTGATCGCCGCGATCACGCTGAGCAGCACGCTGTCCGTGCGTTCAACGATCTCCGTGGGGTTGATGATCTGTTCGCCAAACACCACCGCAGCGCCGCCGGTGGTCAGCAGTGCCAGGGCCGAGAACAGAATCATGTTCAACGGCAAGCCCGTCAGGTTGCCTACCACCATCGTCTTTCTGTCCTTCGCGTAGCGTGAAAAGTCGCTGAAGTTGATCATCACCGCCGCGAAGTACGCGACCATGGTGCCAACGATGGCGACAAAGCCCTTGAACTCGGTGGCCCACGTGCCTTCCGGGTTGGCGAAGATTGTTGCGGTTGCTGTCAGCAGCTGCCCGTCAGAGCGCTGCCACAACACGATGACCAGGCCGATCATCACCACGTACACAAAGGGGCCGGCAATGTTCAGGAAGGTCTCCACCCAGTTCATGCCGCGCCAGAAGATCAGGATGTGGAACGCCCACACGGCGATGAAAGATGCCCAGTCGATGCCCGTGAGCCCAAGAAACTGCGCGCCCCCGCTGGCACCGGTGAGGGAGCGTATGAGCAAGGCCAGCGCCGTGGACGCGAAATACACCTGCACGCCGTACCAGAAGACCGCCACGGTCGACCGCAGCACCGCAGGCAGCTTGGCCCCCTCGGTACCCAGGCTGGCCCTGGCCAGCACGGGGTAGGGTATGCCGTACTGTTCCCCTGCCGCCCCCGACAGGTTCACCATCCACATGACGAAGAGCCCCGCCACGATCAAGGCGGCGAAGGCTGTCCAGCCCCCTACGCCATACGAGATGAACAGCGACGCGACCAGCGAATAGCCAAAGAGCGACTGCACGTCGTTGGCCCAGATGTTGAAGATGGCGAACCACCCCCAGGTTTTTTCGTCTTTCCCCACGGGGTTGAGCGTATTGCCCTCGGGGTCGAGGGTGTTGCCCCGATCGACGTGGGCTTGTGAGTGAGGGTCCATGGATGTCTCCTGTGTCTGCGTTATTGATCCGGCCGGTTGGCTTGCCACGCTCAGCACCCCCGGACCGTGGCGCTGAATGGCTGACCGCTTTCACTCCCTGCGTTTTCCTCCAGCACATTTCCATCCTCGGGGTTGACTGGTTTTGTTTTCAATTATTGGATGTGTTTTTTGTATACAAATATAGGGTGCATTTTCCCCTGGGCGTCATGGCGTTTACCCTTACAAGCCATGCGGCTCATCCCCGGCCAGGGCGGAATTCACCGTCTACAACGGCGGGCGGCCGCACCGAAGGCTGGCCGGAAGTGCCGGGCGGCAGCGTGATAATGCTCCCCAGTTGCGGCGTTGTCCAAGTGTGTGTCTTCAACGACGCCGCCCAACCGAGGTTGAACCATGTCGAGTCTCCCGCGATTGCCCGTCAACGTTCCTGCGCACCAGATGGACACGCTCAACGAGCGGTTGAAGTCTTTGCACGCCAGACTTCTGGCAACCATGCCGCAGGTCGACCGCATCGCATGCGCGCTGTACGACCCTGGCGAAGACCTGCTCAAAACCTTCATCAACAGCACGCGTGACGGCAAGCCGCTTCTGGGTTATGAATACAAGCTGGCTGACAGCCGCGCACTCAAGGAACTGGCCGCCAACGGCGAATTCCGGGTGCTCGACGACATCGAGCAGGTCCTGCAATCGAACTCTGCCCACACGGCGTGGTTGCTGGAGCAGGGCTACCGCTCCTCTTTCACCGTCCCTATCTACGATGGCTCCAGCCTGCTGGGCTTTGTGTTTTTCGACTCCCGGCAAAGGGGCGCGTTCAGCCCCCAGATGCAGCGCGATCTGGTGCTCTACGCCAGCCTCATCAACATGGCCATTGCGGGCGAAATGTCGGCCGTGCGTTCGGTGCTGGAGGCAACACGCATTGCCCGGGAGCTGGCCGAGGTTCGCGACTTCGAGACTGGCGCGCACCTGGAGCGCATGGCCCATTACTCCCGGATCATCGCCAAATATGCCGCTTCCCGGCACGGTCTGGATGACGAGTTCGTTGAAAGCGTCTTCCTGTTCTCGTCCTTGCACGACATCGGCAAGATAGGGATTCCCGACAGCGTTCTGCTCAAGCGCAGCCGCCTGGATCCCGACGAACGCCGCATCATGGAAACCCACGTCGAGAAAGGCGTTCTCATCATCGACCGTGTCGTGGGCACGGGCCTGCAGCAGCGCCTGCCGGATTCGTCCATCCTGCGAAACATCGTCCACTGCCATCACGAATACCTGGATGGCTCTGGCTACCCGCGCCACCTTCGCGGCGACCAGATACCGATGGAGGCGCGGGTTGTGACCGTGGCGGACATATTCGACGCGCTCACCGCCTACAGGCCCTACAAGCGCCCCTGGACGCCGGAGCAGGCCCTGGGCGAGCTGGACCGTATGGTCCAGGAGGGCAAACTTGACCCCGACTGCGTCGCAGCCGTCCACGAGTGCTGGGCGGAGATCCTCGCCATCGGCGAGCGCTACAAGGACGTCGATGCGATAGCCTGAGGGCGAGCCTTCATGCCGCTGATCGCCGCTGAAGCCAATGGGCGGCAACGTCACTCCTGGCACGGGACGGCCGCCTCAACGCCACGCCCGGCCCGAAAAGAAGCTGCTTTGCAGCGGTACTGGTGGCTGGCCGCTCGAATGGCGAAAAAGAACAGAAAAAATCAAGAAATCCTTAAGGACAGTCTCCGTGCCTGTCGGCACCATCGGGTTCGCCCATTCTCAAGGAGCAGAACCATGGACCGGCGGCGACGTACCTTGAACCAGGCTGGCGCGCACTGGTTGGGGTGGACGGCCATTCTGGGTGCAGGGTCGCCTGTGCTGGCCTGGGCCCAGCGTGCGGGCTTCTCCGACACCCGCGTGCAAGACGCGCTGGCGAGCGCCGGAATACTGGCACCCCAGCCCACCGACGCGATCCAGTTCGAAGCGCCAGAGTTTGCTGACAACGCTGCTGTGGTGCCATTCATGTTGCACAGCCATATTCCCCAGACACGGCAGATGTGGCTTGTCCTGGATCTCAATCCATTTCCACTCATCGCTTTCGCACGCTTCCATGCTGGCGCTATACCTTACCTGGGGTTGCGAAGCCGGCTGGCCGAAAGCTCACCAGCCCGTGCCATCGTCGAGACCGATGCCGGCTTGCAATTCATGGCCAGGCGTCTCATTCGGACCACCGCCGGAGGCTGTGCGGCAGACGATGCACAACAGCCCGTTTATCCCGACCCGCCTGCAGCCACCCGCATGAGGGCTTCTCGGTTGGACAGCGCCACCGAAGTGCGGGTGCTGCTGTCCCATCCAATGGAGAACGGCTTGCGCAGAACAGCACGCGGCACGCTTATTCCGGCCAGACATGTGGAGCGAGTCGAGTTGAGATTGGCCGAGCGCGTGGTGCTGGAGGTCTATCTAGGGCGATCGGTTTCCGCCAATCCGTTGCTCACATTCCGGCTCTCGGGCGTGCAAAGGGGTGACAGGCTGAAATGCAGCTGGAAGGATACGGAAGGTGCCAGCCGCGAAGACGAGCTGGAATTGCTCGTCTAGCAGGGCGGTGTGGGAAGGCGCGTGCCAGCCCCTGGCCGCGCAAGGCCCGCGCAAAGAAAAAGGCCTGCTTCATTGCTGAAGCAGGCCTTTGATCAATTTTGGCTCCCCGACCTGGGCTCGAACCAGGGACCTACGGATTAACAGTCCGGCGCTCTACCGACTGAGCTATCGGGGAATGGCAACGAAGTGAACTTCGTCGGCAAACCGCAATTATACGGTCATTTTTGGCTGGTTTTCCAGGCCTGCGCCGCGCCTGGTGATTCTGGTTGCACAAGGCCGACGCTTCGGTGCAGGCCGCCCTTTATCGACAGACGCACCATCTCGATAATCGCTGAGCCGTCGCATTGATTCTGACCCCATGGAAAAGGGCCGCGCCATGCTCACCACAGACACCATTCGTCTCGTTGTCCAACAGGCCGTTCTGGCCCCCTCGAGCCACAACACCCAACCCTGGCGGTTTCGATGGACGAATTCCGCAGTGGACGTCCTTGCCGACCGCACGCGAGCCCTTCCCGTCAACGATCCGTTCGACCGGGAACTCGTCATCAGCTGCGGCGCAGCCCTGATGGCACTGCGCATCGCTGTCTCTGCCATGGGCCTTGGGGCACGGGTGCAGCTGCTGCCCGACGGCCCCGAGGGCGACTGCCTGGCCCGCGTCGAGATCACGCCCAACCAGCCCGACCCGGATCTCGCAGCCCTTTCCCCGTTCATCGAGCAGCGCCGCACCTACCGCAAGGCCTTTTCTACGCGCGAGGTCGCGCCCGATCTTGTTGCCGACGTCACGTCAGCGGCAATGAACGAAGGCTCGAACCTCTTGACGCTGAACGCCGCGCAACGGCAGGCGGCCGGTGCCTTGGTGGCCGAAGGCGACCGCGCACAGTGGGACGACCCACGCTGGCGGCGCGAGTTGGCCATGTGGATGCACCCCCGCCGCGACGGCGATGGCCTGAGCGTACCCGCCCTGGCGGCGCCGATGGCCCGGGCCGTGGTGCGCACCTTCGACATGGGCAACGGCGTCGCTGCCAAGGACGAGCAGCTGCTGCTCGGCTCGCCCTGGCTGACGGTCTTGGCCACGGCCGGGGACGACGCCCATGCCTGGTTGCATGCCGGACAAGCGCTGCAGCGCGCTCTGCTTGTGGGTTGCCGCCATGGCTTGCAAGCGTCTTACCTCAACCAGCCCGTCGAGATCGATTCACTGCGCGAGCGCTTGCGATCGGTGCTCGACACGCAGGCGCATCCGCAATTGCTCATACGCTGGGGCTATACGGCCGAAGCCCTCCCGGCTGCGCCGCGACGCCCTGTGGATGCGGTGATTGAGCAAGCGGCCTGACCGACCCCGTCGCACGCCACCTGCGTCTGGTGCTGCCGCCAGGCACGCCACTGGTCCGCGCCGCCGACGTGGCGCACGAGGGCATGTTCAACATGAGCCAGGGGGGGCAGTGGAAGCCTTTCACTTCACGCCAGCGCGTTGTGACAAGGCGGCAGGGTTTCGTCTGGGACGGCCGGGTATTCATGGCGCCCGGGCTGGCGGTGCATGTGTACGACGCCTATGTCGATGGAGAGGGCATCCTGGAGCCCGCCATCCTGGGGCTTTTCACGCTGCTGAATCTGCGTGACCGTGGCGAGGTGGCGCGCGGCGAACGCATGCGATTCGTTGGTGGTGGAAAGGCGTCTGGTTTCGAACCTTTCTCCAAAACGCCTGGGTAATGCTGCGGGTCAGTGAGGAAAGATTCGGGTGATTGTCCGATTCGCCCTACACCCCTCGCATTTGCGACTACGCACTGAAACCAAGGGAGAAAAACATCCACCTTGACTTCTTCTGCTTCCAGCGCCTTCATTGGAGTCCTGAAAACCCCTGCGAACGGATGCGAAACATGGACGGACGATGCATGACCCAAACCGAGCTGGCTGAACGCTGGCAGATCAGCGAAGCGACGCTGGAGCGCTGGCGAACCGAAGCAGGCGGTCCGATGTTTCTCAAACTTGGCGCCCAAGTCCGGTACCGCGTTCATGACGTTGAAGCCTTCGAAGCGGAGGTCCTTCGTGAGTCGACCAAGTCGGACGGAGGCACCCACCACCAGATCGTTGATCAACCGAAACGCCAAATCAAAACCACAATTCGCCCGGCACCACCAATCACCATCTGGTTGCATGCCGGCCCTCGCCGCACCCGTTTGCGCTCAGGTTTCGCTGGCCGCACCCGGTGACGACGATTGCATCATCAAGCCAAACCCAATGCTTGAGCCTCGGCTTCCTGCTCCAGATAGACCCAATCCACGATCTCATCGCTCGGCGTGTAGCCACTGACGAGCTTTTCCATCATCAGCCGGATGACGCCAACGTCGTTCACATTGAGCGCCATCTCCAGCGATCTGAGCTGGCCTTCAAGCTCTGCCCACGGGATGAACTCCTCGTGGGCTTTCATGATCCTCGAATGGGAGGTTGGCTTGGGGTTGTCACCGATGAGCAGTTCTTCGTAAAGCTTCTCACCAGGACGCAAGCCGGTGATCTCGATCTCGATGTCGCCGTCGGGGTTCTGCTCATTTTTGACGGTCAAGCCTGAAAGTTCTATCATGCGGTGCGCTAGGTCCATGATCTTGACCGACTGGCCCATATCGAGGAGAAACACGTCGCCCCCTTTGGCCATTGCGCCTGCCTGGATCACCAGCTGCGAAGCTTCAGGGATGGTCATGAAGTAGCGGGTGATTTCGGGGTGCGTCAGTGTGATCGGACCACCGTCGCGGATCTGTTGCCGGAACTTGGGCACGACCGAGCCTGAAGACCCCAATACATTGCCAAATCGCACCATGCTGAATTTGGTACCGGAGGTGCTTGCCGCTAAGGCCTGCAGGGCCATTTCCGCCAGTCGCTTGCTGGCGCCCATGATGTTGGTCGGACGCACCGCCTTGTCAGTGCTGATCAGCACAAAGTCCGAAACGCCGTTTTCGGCAGCAGCCTGCGCCGTTCGCAGCGTGCCGAGTACGTTGTTCTTGATTCCTTCGGCCGGGTTGTGCTCGACCAAGGGCACATGTTTATAGGCGGCGGCGTGATAGACCGTGTCCGGATGCCACGTGGACATAATCTCGTGCATGCGCTCATTGTCCTGAACCGAGGCCAGCAAGGGTACAAGGACGATGCCACGGCCTGCGAGCTTTTCTTCGAGTTCTTGGTGGATGCCAAAGAGGGCGAATTCACTCTGCTCGATCAGCAGCAATTTGCTCGGACCCACGGAGAGGATCTGACGGCAAAGTTCGCTACCGATTGAGCCGCCGGCACCAGTCACCATCACGATCTTACTGCGCACGTTCATCGCCAGAAGGATGTGATTGGGCATCACCGGCTCGCGGCCAAGTAGGTCGTCAATCTCCAGTTCACGGAGATCGGAGATGCTGACTTTGCCTTGCGCCAAATCGGTGACGCTGGGCAGGGTGCGCACAGCGACTTTTGCCACACGAATCTGCCCCAGAATCTCGTTGCGGCGGCGACGCGACAGGCTGGGCATGGCCAGCAACACATCGCTGATATTGAGCGTAGTGACTAGGTTGTCTAGGTCTGCCGGGTTGTAGATAGGCTGGCCGTTTAGCACGTGGCCGTGCAGACGATCATCGTCATCCAGGAACCCTGCCACCTGCATTTCGTGACTATTGGCCATGGCCGCCGCCAACTGGCGCCCTGTATTGCCCGCACCGTAGATCAGCACTTTGGGGCGCGAGGCATGTTTGAGAATGCCCAGGTACTGATCACCCAGCCAAACTCGGGCAAGTGCGCGCGATGCACCCACAAACAGCAATAGCAGAATGGGCTGAATGATTCCGACGGTGCGCGGGACGCCAACAACACCAATGGCAGTGAAGACGGACGCATAGAGCAAGCCGTAAATGCCTACGGCACGAGCCACCGCCAGCAACGCTGGCCAACCGCTGTAGCGGAAGATAGCGCGGTACAGGCCCGACACCACAAAAATGGGTAGCGCTATACCTACTGATGCAGCCACCGCCCACAAAGCGGTGCCAGACAAAGCGATAAACTCCCCCAGCCGCAGATAAAAAGCCAACCACGCCGTCAGGACGCAGAGGCCCAGATCGACTGACAAAGCGACGAATCGCTTTGCTGCTCGCGGCAGGGCAAGGATGGGAACGGCCAGTTTAAACAGCGGCTGTTTCATATCGCGCAGATCCAAACCGTAATGCCGGTGCCCCCGGAAGACAGATCATCCATTTGAAGCCTCACGCAAGACACCCGCAACAACCTGACAAGTTTTTACAATTTCCGCTGAGGTCAAGGTTGGATGAACCAGGAACATGAGGCTGGTTTCACCTAATTCACGGGTAACAGGCAGCCGCTGGGCTGGGCACCAGCCCGTGCCTTCAAAAGCCTTTTCCAGATACACCTCGGAACAGCTGCCCTGATAGCAGGGCACACCTTGCCCGTTGATGGCTTCGATGATGCGGTCGCGGCTCCAGGCAGGGGCCAGGATGTGTGGGCGCACGTAGGCGTAGAACTTGTACTGGCCGTGCACACAGCCCATCGCACAGGGCTGTGCGCCACCCGGGCCGCAACCCCCACCACACCCGATGCAGCCCAACTGCGGCAGGCGCACTGGTCCGCCTTCACCAGCGAAGGGTTGCAGTGCCGCTGCCAGCACTGCCGCGTTGGCCTGTCGGCGCGCCGACCATTCGGCCATGCGGCGCAACTGGATTCGCCCGATGACCGCCTGCATTTCCAGCATGCGCCAGTTGGTGCCAAAGCTTTCATGCAACCAACGAAAACCTGGCAGGTGCTGCCGTTCGTACACGGCCTGGTAGCTCTTACCGTGGTCCTTGTACGCCCACATGGCACGCCACAGGGATTCGTCGTTGGTGGTGACCATACCACCTTCACCGCCCGTGGTCATGATCTTGTCCTGGCAAAAGCTCCAGGCGCCGACATCGCCAATGCTGCCAACCGCACGGCCCTTGTAGCGCGCTCCGTGGGCCTGCGCACAATCCTCAATCACTTTCAGGCCATGCTGGCGCGCCAGGTCCATGATCGGGTCCATATCGCAGGGCCAGCCTGCCAGGTGCACACAGATCACGGCCCGGGTGCGCGGCGTCAACACGCGCGCGATGGTGGCAGCGGACAGGTTGCCGCTATCGGCCTCGACGTCGGCAAACACCGGAATCGCACCGGCGTTGACCACGCAGGAAACGCTGGCGATGAAAGTGCGCGGGGTGACCACCACCTCGTCACCCGGGCCGATCCCCAGGCCCTTGAGGGCCAAGTCCAGCGCCAGGGTGCCGTTGGACAGGGCGATGGCATGGCGCGTGCCGCACCAGGCGGCGAACTCACGCTCGAACTCGCGACATTCGTTGCCGGTCCAGTAATTGACCTTATTGGACAGCAGCACCTGCTGCACGGCCCGAGCCTCCTCTTCGGTATAGCTGGGCCAGGGGGAGAAAGGCGTGTTTAGCATGATCTTGATGACTCTGCGCTCATGTTTTGCCCGCGCCCATGGGCATGGCGGGATTGCCGACGACCGTGAGCCCGTCGGGCACGGCCTGCACCACCACAGCACCAGCGCCCACCATGACGCGCTCACCGAGGATCATGCCCTGCTTCACGGCAGCCCCCACGCCCACCCAGCTGCCGTGGCCGACCTGGACGTTACCTGAAAGGTGCGCACCCGGGCAGATGTGCACGGCGTCTCCCAGGCGGCAGTCATGATCCACCGTAGCGCCGGTGTTGATGATGCCGGCCTGGCCCACGACGGCGTCGATGTTCACGACCGCGCCCGCCATCACCACTGTGCCCGCGCCCAGCGCGGCGTAGCGGCTGACCACGGCGGCCGGATGCACCACAGTGACCAGCGGCGCACCTGCAGCCTGCAAGGCCTGGTGCTTGTCCCAGCGCACGGCGCAGTCGCCGATGGACACGATCACGCCCTGGAATTCCTTGAGACGCGCCAGCAGCGTAGCGCAGTCGCCCGTCACGGACCAAGGGCCGTTCTGTTGGCACTGCGGCCAGGCGTCGTCGAATAAGTCCACCGCTTCCCAGCCGCCAGCAAGGGCCGCATCGGCGACCACCTTGCCGTGGCCGCTGGCACCGAGCAGGGCCAGCCGCCTCATGGTTTGCTCCCCGTGAACTTTGGCATTGTCGCCTCGCCTTTCGCGTTGATTCCTTCGCGTACGATAACCTTGCGCAGCGTTAGCCAGAGGATGCGCAGATCTAGCCCGAGCGATCGGTGGTCGACATACCAGACGTCAAGCTTGAAGCGCTCTTCCCAACTGAGGGCGTTGCGGCCATTCACCTGCGCCCAGCCTGTGATTCCTGGCCGCACCTCATGACGGCGCGCCTGCTCTGGCGAGTACAGCGGCAGATACTCCATCAGCAGGGGCCTCGGGCCCACCAGGCTCATTTCTCCGCGCAGCACGTTCCACAACTCGGGCAACTCGTCGAGGCTGGTAGCGCGCAAAAAACGACCAAAAGCGGTCAGGCGCTGGGCATCAGGCAGCAACTCACCGTCCGCGCCGCGTTCGTCCGTCATGGTACGGAACTTCACCATCATGAAAGGCCGCCCGTGCAGGCCAGGGCGGACCTGGCGGAACAGCACGGGACTACCGAAGCTGATACGCACCAAAACCGACAGCAACAGCAATGGCGGCGCCAACAACATCAGCGCCGCGCTCGCCATCAAGATATCCATTATTCGTTTCGCCATAGGGTGCCATTGTCTCGCCATTTCAAGGAATGATGCGCCCATCCTTTCGATCGGTGTTCGCGTTTGCGCCTACGTGTCGTGTTTGAGTGCGTTATCCAAAACCGCCGCGAATCGCTTGGCGATCATTTCAAACGAGAAATTCGCGCGGACGAAATCACGACCTTTGCGGCCCAATTCCGCTCTTTGCGCCGCCGGCATTTGCACGATGCTTAGGACGGCATCGCGGAAAGCGACTGGATCGCCGGGAGATATCGAAATTCCGGAGCCGCTTTCCGAGACAGGATTGTTGCTGGGATTTCCGGCGAAGATGATCGGTCGGCCTGCAGCCATGTAATCGTAAAGCTTATTGAGGCTGATCCCGAATTTGTAGAGCGGAATGTCCGGCAGACAAACCACGAAGGCATCCGCCTCTGCGGCGATCTTAGGGATAGCGGATCGCGGAACGCCCGGTTGAAAACGAACTTGGCTCAAACCAAGGGACTCGGCTTGATGCTGGTAATGTGCTTTCAGCGGTCCTTCACCGATCAAATCCAGGACGATCCTGCCATTCGGGTCGGCGACGCGAACCTCGGCCATTCCCTCGATCAATTGATCGATGCCGTTCGCGTTTCCGAAGGAGCCGAAGTACATGAGGCAGAATGGCTCCTTGTCCTTGCCGGAATCGGCCGGTTCACTGAAGATTTCCAAGTCTGCCCCATTCGGAACATACCGGATTTTTTCGCGCTGCACCCCGAAATGTTCAATGTATTTCCATGCGTCAGGAAGAAGGGTGATGATGAGCGAGGATCGTCGATACATGATGCGTTCCATTAGCCTCAGTAGGATCGCTAGAGGGCTCATCGGCTTGATCCGCCCTAGATCGATCAGCGTCTGCGGCCAAAGGTCTCGCACTTCGAATATGAACGGGGTCCGGCGGATAAAGGCCAGAATCATCGCGGCGAAAGCGGCGAACGGATGGACGCTCGAACCCACGATGACATCCGGGTTGGGCACTACTCCCACTTTTGGAACCGTTAACAGGCGAAGGCTGAAGTGAAACATGTTGAGCATTCGCCCGATTCCATTGCCCGAGTACTCGGGCGACCGAATCCAATAGAATTTTCCAGCAGCCGTTTCGTCGACCCGGTGGGTTTCGCCTTCGGCAAGCCGTTGACGGTTGGTGTTTAATTCCACGCTGGATGCGAAGATAGTCGCGGTCCACCCGCACCTGATCAACTCTCGCGCGATGGAGTAATGCCTCGTGCCACCGGTGCCGGTCGGGATCTGCGCGTAGTGATTCACGATCCAAACATGTTTCAAGGGCAACTCACAAGTCGAAGGTTGAGGTAGGCTGAAGTCGGTGAAGTCCAATGTTTCGTCGGTGTGCGCGTTGGCGACGCGGCTGTCGGCTCCGCTCCGAAGAACAGGCGCCCCGGCAAAGGGACGATTTACCACTTGGACCGAGGCAGCCAGTATTACGTCCATGACTACCAGAAACCGCTACGGCAATTCGGCATGCAGGCTTCAATGAGTCGCTGGGACGGCTGCTGGGACAATGAGCCGAAGGAAAGCTTCTGGCGATGGCTGAAAAGCGAATTGGTTCATCATCGGCGTACCCCTCCCGCGAACAAGCGAAACGGGAGATTACTGAATACATCGAGATCATCTACAACCGAGCTTTCAAATTGATCAATTCGCGACAAGTACTGTTTGAAATATGTTTCGCAACTGAGTAGCGCCGTAGTCCGTCAAGTGATGCATATCCCGATACCACGTACGAGAGTCTCGCGCGACCATGCATTGCCCCGTCCCGCACAATGCAGACGTTGGCGAAAGCGTCCGAATTCCGGATTGCGCCTCCATCCGCTTGAAAACCTCAAGTGCCGCGCTCTGACGCGATAGATGCTCTGCCAAGGATGGGCCGAAAGCGGCCTGCCCCTGTCCCTTAATACTCTCAATTCCCTTGCGATAGGGCATCAAGTTATTGGCGAGCTCCGGCACATCTTCGACGAATACCACCTCCTTGCCCGCCCGGCGGAGGAACGTGGCGGTCTGCTCAACTGCCGACCAAAAATCAATCCCACTACCAACAGCCGAAGATCTCGCCGCATCTGCCGAATCCACCCAATACCCGGCGAGGATAATTCTACGCACCGGTTGCGCCGCGATAAAATCGAAAAGTGCATCCATGATCGCGGCGCATTCCGGACGGCTTGGCGGAATATACCCCCGCACCGGCGTGCAACTCGAATAAGTGAATGCAATCCCGGAAACGCCGAGCTCTCTGGCAAGCTGATCCAAACCCGCAACCCACATCCGTGCGTGCGAATCACCGATAAGCACAAACTCAGGCGCCCTCGAAGACGAAGTTAGATCGCCAAGTACACAGCCGCCCCTGCCTAGACGTATTTCAGACAGATCAGCATTTCCCTCACACCGTATGCCTGGAGTTTCCCGTATCTCATCGCCGAGCCGAACCACTGCCTCCGGTAACGGCATCGGATACTTCGACGAATTCTCTCCAATCTTAATGGCGATTGACCCCCCAGCAATGAAAGCCAGCAACACGGCGATACCGACACCCATTGTCAACTGGGACCCGGCGTCCAACCGAGACCGACGGCGAAATGGCCGCTCGACGAAGCGCCAGGACAGCCACGAGATGCCAAACACGACCGCTAGAACAACCGCAATCGGCATCTCGGGCAGTTTCCACCCATACCATCCGGCCGACCGAAAGAGCACCAACAGCGGCCAATGCCACAAATATAAAGAATAGGAGATCAACCCAACGAACACAAGCGGGCGTAGCGCGAGCAGTCGCGAGGGCCACGGATGTGGAGTCCCGCACGAGCCCGCATAGATCAACAGGCATGTGCCAAGCACTACAGGCATGGCGCTCAATCCTGGAAAAGGCGTGCTCTCCGAATACGCAAGAACGGGTACCGCCACCAATGTCAGCCCTAAGAATCCGCATACATTAGCCATAAGCGCGCTTGCACGACGAGTCGGCTTATCAATGAGCCAGACCGCCAAGAGCCCTCCCGCCAGCAATTCCCAACTACGCGCAGGAAGCAGATAGAACGCCGCAGCTGAATCTGCCGACATCCAGATCACGCTACAAACCAGCGAGGCGGCCATTAGCGCACCGAATATCCATGTAAAGGCCAACTTGTTGCGTGCGGGAAGAGACACATCGCCGCCTCGCCTCAATCGGTGAAGCACCGCCAGCAGACCAGGCAATACGATGTAGAACTGCTCTTCGACGGCAAGCGACCATGTGTGAAGCAACGGCTGAGTCGCCAGCGCATTCTGATTCCAGTAATTGTTCTGAGTTTCCCAGAAAAGATGGTTCGAGAAAAAATACCCAGTACTGCGCACAGCGCGCCCTGCCTCAAGGTACTCTGACGGAGTCATTAGAAACAATCCTCCCAGCAAGGTGAATAGCACCATTGCCGCTAGGGCCGGAAATATTCGTCGTACGCGTCGTTCGTAGAAATCCACGGCCGAGAACGCACCGCGCTTCATGTCCGAAAGAATATGCCCCGTAATCAGGTACCCTGAGATGACGAAGAAAACATCAACGCCGACGTAGCCTCCGCTAAACCCGGCGACACCCGCATGAAAAAGGACAACTGGCACCACCGCCAGAGCGCGCAGTCCGTCGATATCGGGACGATAACGATTCCTTGGGAGATTTTGATTCAATTCAATGGGATGTTCGTAAGGAGCCGGGAATACATACGCGTGAGCTCGATCTCTTGGTACTTCCAGCCGATGGTCTCGCGCGCCGTTTTCGCTAATCTGGATTTCAGAATGATATCCTCGCGGGAGATCGAACTGACCAAGTTGCGGATCGCGTCTTCTTGGGGCGTGATGATCCAGCCGCAAGCCTTCGACTCCAAGACCCGCTTCGTCACGGGGAAATCGCTAGCGATGACCGGAACCCCGCACGAAATGTATTCGAAAACCTTGTTCGGCAAACTGAGATAGTAACTTTGGCAGGCGTTCTCGATTAGGGAGAAGCCGACGTCCGCGTCGACCGTAAATACAGGCAATTGATCGACCGGCACGGCATCGTGGTAATGCACGTTCGCGAGCTCGGCTGAGGCCTTCTTGATTTCTTGAGCGAGCGGCCCGTAACCCATCACAACCAAGTGTCGGTCATTCGGCACGTCGCGGAAGACGTTCAGCAACTTTCTCAATCCGCGGCCGTCCGAGAGCAATCCTTGATAAAGAAATATCAGGTCTTGCTCCGCTATGCACAGCGCAGAGCGAAGCGCTCCTGATCTCTCAGGAGGGACTTCTTTGATTTCCGGAACGTTCTCGACGACCCAAACACGCTCGAATCCGTAACGCCGTTTGTACCAATCTGCGATTTCAGCGTTAACAACTGATATTTCGTCACAAAACCCGATAAACGCCGCTTCAGTGAATTTATATAGCACACGGAGCAATCCTTTGGAGCGCATGACCTCCGTCTCGAGCTCATGTGTGTCGTACACGAGTCTCGCGCCTGTGATGATCTTCGCCGCCGCACAAAGGGGAAGAACCGGCAGACTGTGCGCGTTGATGCAGTCAGGGCGAACGCGCAAGAGAGCCTTGAATGCACGACCGTACCAAGTCAGTACTTTAAGCACTCTTGCTGGTGTGCCTTTCAGGCCGAACGCGGAAGCGGTGAGTCGGACGAGTTCGACATTTTCGGTGAGGGCTTCCCGCTCCGCTAGCCCATGCTCGTGCTTCCCGAAGACTTCGACTTTCGCGAATATTCCATTGCGGACTATGGACTTCGCGATCTTGAAGATACGTGACTCGTTATTGAGATTGGAAGGGTAGATGTGAACGTTCAGCCCGGTTGCGCCCTTGACTGCGACCGAATGCACACTATGTTTAATTGGAGACGGGCGGCTTTGCATTACAAATCCAACAATTTCAGGATTTCATTCCGCGTCCGTTTCACGACACGTTTGAGCAAGGGTTCGGGCGGATTGTACGGAAATTCATCGAGTTTCGGGAACAAAAGGGAAGTGATCGTTGCCTGGAATCGGCACGCCTCACGGATTTCCGGCGGCACCGAGAGCAATAGGTCAAACTGCTCGCGGTTGCACGCAGGATAGAATAGATCGGCAAACAAATCATGTTCTTGGGTCATGCGCGCGTACACGCCGTTGATGTTGCCAGTCCAAAAGATCAAATCCCGGCGATCGAACTTTTCGGATAGCGGTTGGTTCTGCCAGTAGTCCTGTAGCTCGGAGTAGTCCTCTTCCGTTAGATTGAAGCCAAATAGGCGGAGGTGCGAAAGGCCGAAGTCCACCGGGAATTTGTTCCGATGGTAATTGACGGCAAGCTCATAGCACTGGCCGTCAAGCACCGGTTTTCCGAGACCGGCTTGATCCCAATACCCATGTACGTAGTGGTCGTATCCGCTTCCGGGGAATGAACTGACCATTCCGCCCGAATGCTCGATATACGCGCGAGCGCGCGCCAAGCTCGGAGAACCGCTCCGAATCATCTTGTGTTCGACGCCACTCGCTTTCGCGATCTGAGGGGGCAGGAGGCGATCCGCTTCGGTGATATAGAAATACGATTTTTCAAATGTATAGGCGCGGACAGGAACGCCGCTAGCTTTGCTCGCCGCCAAGTTGAGGCGGGTGTCGTAACCACCGCTGAGCGCGCAGAGTAGGGTCTCATTCGTGGTTTCGTGCAAACGCGTGACCGCAGTTTTCAGAAAATCTGCCACTTTCGCGCGAACCTCATCGGGTTCGATATCCGCGGGCTTAAAGAGGACGAATGGAAAAGAACGCTCTGCCGAATGGAGATTCCATCTCTCACCGGCGAGCATGGTACGCAGATCCGGCACAAAAGTCTTAGGCGCCATCGGGAAGAGAGCCGTCTTTTTGGGGCTGAACTCCTCGATGTCGAGCCCGTAAATCAGACTCATCAACACGGGGCTGTTCGAGCAGAACAGGATGCCGAATTTATCGAGGAGCCGACGGCGCGGTTGGTACAAGGATAACAGTCCGCAGCAATCGCCGTAAATGAAGTCGCCAATCACAAGAAGCCAGTGTCCGCACCAAGAGGCCGTCATCGCTTCGATGTTTCCATGGTTCAGCCTAGGCAGAATCTGTTCGGGCGAAGGCTTTTCCGCATTCGCTTCGACCACGGTGCCGATCAGGAAAACCACTTTGCCTTCTTCGTCCTTGGCTGAGGTCGTTCGCAGATCGGGGCAGAAGCGAATCGATAAACCTCCATTCAGCTCAGTTTCGCGGAATCGGTCTGGCAAGGTGATTTTGGAGAGCTGCGCGTGCGGACCGATTACGAACTGTTTTCTGTGAGGAACTCCGACGAAATTCACTTTGCGACTCCCTTCGTTTCCAGTCTCGCGGAAACCTTGCGCGCCGCGACGGATAACACACCGTACAGCGCAATGAATGCGATAAGCCCGAACAGGTAAAAATCAAGGATGAATCTCGTCAAATTGCTTTCTCCGAACGAAGCGTAGTGGCCGACCAGCCACGCCAATAGACCTGTGCGGACGAATGAATGGCGAATCTTGGAGGCGAGGAACTCCACCGCGGCCAAGATAAGGCCGAAAGTCGCGGCGAATAGAGCGGCGCCGAACGCGCCGAAATTCGCATAACCTTGAAGCCAGAATGGGCCGGTCGCGGTCCCCGACAAGTGAGAAAAGTACGACGAATGGAAAATTTGTCTCCACATGAAAAGGTCCAGATCGAACTGTTCGGCCGTGATCCCGAAATCGAAAATCCTCAAGCTGGCCCCTCCGAGAAACGTGTGTTCCGCCGGAAAGATCTTCAGAGCCGTATAGGCGACGGTCAGGGAGCCGAGCAACGCGCGATCCGCCCATAGAAGAACCGATTTCGGGCCCCAGATCACAAGTAAGCAACCCAACGCGGTTATGCTTACGAAACTGAGAAGCACAGTCTTGGGAGGCGTGCGATATAACGTTATCAAAATGAACACGACTGCGCCCAGGTGCCAGACGATTGGGGCTTTTTCACCCGAGAGCACCAACAAGAAAGATTGGGCGACGAAGAGGGCCGAGGCCAACCAGAAGCGGCGCGTGTAGGTCGAGTAGACAATCAAAAGCAAATTTAGGAAGGTCGGGATGTCGGTGAAAATCAGTTTGTACCAGTGCGACTTGATGCCAAGCGCATTTGAAGAAATGTTGTTGCGAATTACGGAAGCGCGCGTAGCGGCACCGGGGATGTGGTCGCTCATCAAGGTGACGTAGTAGTCAATCACATCACGGAACCCGAACCAAATGCTAAGCACGAACAGAATGCCATAGACGACCAACGTGGAAGGCAAGTGGTAACTCACCGAGAGATCGGGCAGGTGGACCACTTTAGGGAGCAGCCTTTTCATCCCCAAATAACACGCGGAGGCCATGGTAATCACGAGGCACTGATACCAGGCCAAGGAAACGATCAAGCTGCGGTCGGCCACGGCTTGTTCTAGTCGGATGTCGCTGAGCCCGAAGTAAAGAAGGAACAGGCCGACCACGTTCGTGGCGAAAAATCCGAGGGATAGGATCAGGGGGAAAGTCTCGCGTCGACGCGCGAGTATCCAAATCAGCGCGAGCGATAGCGCCGCGATGCCGAGCATGGGAATGAAGTCGGTGTATGCGACCGAGCCCACAAGCGGACTCTTTGTTTCGTAACACATGCCTATGGATCGTCGATCGCGTTCCATAAGTTGGCTATCGTTCAGGACCGAGGAGTTTGCGACGCGAATTCCGTCAAGCCTCTCAACGCCCGCCCCGACCCCAATGACGAAACCCCCGGCGTAGCTAAGCTTTTCACCCGGCGGCATCTCGCCCGTAAATGTGGTGGCATTCGTCCGCTGGAGCGGGACGTCGACCATGTCGCAGGCACTCGTGCAAATAAGCGCCCTGAGTTGCAGTTTTGCTTGTGTCGCGAACCGTCCCTTGAGCATCACCCGATAAGCAGGTTCGCTTCCGCTGAAGAAGTATTGCACGGACCTGACATAGATGTTGGAACTCACATCCAGGGAATGAAGTTTTATGCGGTTCTGCGGGAAAAAATACTCAGACCAGCAGGGAAGAATCTGATCGGGACCTTTGCGGAAAGCTTCTGGGAAGCTGATAGCCTGTGAACCGTTAAGCGCGAGGTTCGAGTTCAAAATCGGGTCGAGCATCGCGCGATCCCAGGGACGGTCATTGATCTCGGGCAACGCGGTCGCATGTGCGGACAACGCCGGCAAAAACGCAAAAAGAATCAAGAATGCGATCCGGACGTGCGTTTCTGCGCGCAGTATTATCAGGGATAAAAATGCCATAACTATCTGTCGCACGCGGAATCCGATTCCGATTTCATTACGTGCTTAGCGACAAACCTCAGCCAGGCTCATCTGGTGAGCCTGCGAGGGGTTGAAATAGGCGCATCTACCGAGAGGAGAGGTGCCATGGCAATGAATCGAGTGCAGTTTCAACGCGGACTTTCAATGGTCGAATTTATGGATCGGTACGGTACGGACGAGAAATGCACGGCAGTACTGGTGGAGTCGCGCTGGCCGGCCGGCCTTTGTTACCTGCACTGCGGGGATGAACGGCACAGCCGGTTTGTCCGCGACGTCCGTACCTACTGGCAATGCCACCGCTGCCATACCCAGACCACGGTGACCGCCGTCACCATTTTCCAGTCGAGCAGGCTGCCTGAGGTTTGTCGCTAATCACGTTTCATTATCGGAAAAGGCCGCATTTCACCAAAAGGCGTTTGCAGCTGCGCAGGAATTCCTCGAACTTGCTGCTATTGGGATAGTCTGTGAATTCCTTGTTCGGCAAATTCATCAACTCGTCGAGTTCCGAGGGTTTGAGGCCGAGTTTCTTGGAAATAAACTCGATATCCGAATCGATCGTCGAGGGATCGTAAGGCGGCGCCTCCAGATCCTTTAGTGCTTTCTCTCTCGTCAATTGTCCCGACACGATCAGGCTGGCCAAATGCGCGCGTCGTTTGTCATAACCAAATTTTGTCGGAAGGTAGTAGGACTGGAAAAACTTCGTCCAGCGTGATTCATAGTGTTTTCCGCCATAGTACGCCCAGCCGAACCGCTCGCTCAGGAACTTAATCGCCTCATCTTTGTTGAAAGGCATGTAGTTGAGCGGGGTCACGATTCTCATCTGGCGGATGTAGGGATAGTAAATGTGCGACCGGAACAGGCCAGAGATGGGGAAGGTTGCGAGTTTCTTTTTTCCGAATTTTTTGTGGATGGCCAAGAGCTGACGGGAGTCTTTCGCGTTGTATCCCCAAGCGCGCGGAAGGATGGACTCGGTCGCGTAGTTCGAGCCGGTGAGAACGTACTTGATGTCTTTCTTGATCGCGAACTCGTATAGCTTCGCAAAGAACGCGTGATCCTGGGGTACGTCCTGATTAGCGAGGGCTGCTTTCAGATATGCGACTTGAAGATCACGCATTTCCGACCAGTCGATCACGAACGTGAAAAGATCGATGCCCAACCCTTTGGTGAGGTTCTCTATATTGCGGACGGCGAGCTCAGAATTCCATCCTGCGTCGACATGAACCGCGAGCGGCCGAAGATTCATGATCTCCTTCGCGACGTAAAGGAGGTAGGAACTGTCGACGCCACCGCTGACACCTATGATGCAGTCGTATTCCCTGCCTTTTCCGTAGGTCTGGATTTCTTTCGCCCAATCAGCCAAGTATTTCGCGCCGACGTCGTTCGGAAACCAGTTCGGCTTGATCGTGGTTTCGAAATTTTGGCAGTGATTGCAAACGCCGCTGGAATCGAAGGTGATCCACGGATCTGAGGTATCCATCACACATTTTGTGCAGATTTGATATACGCGATTGGTGTGCATCTTAGCTCTCTAGGATTCTTTCAATTAGTTCAGGCGCCGGGTAAGAAATCAAAACGGCGCGATGTTTGCCTTGGTGAACGAAAAAACTGCCGCCTGAAGCCGCCGAGACTTTCGTGTGTTTGAGCAGATCGCGGAAGTGCTCAAGAGAGCCGCCACCTCCGCACGCGATCACGGGAATCCCAACCGCGGACGCCACGGAGTTACAAAGTTCGAGGTCGAAGCCTTCGCGCATGCCGTCCCTGTCGACCGACGTGAGCATGATTTCACCAGCGCCCGAAGTTTCCAAAATACGCGCAAACGCGACCGGGTTCTTCTCGAGAATCGGTCTGTTGCTATGGCTGTGCACGGCGTAGCTACCCAGAAACTTCCGTTTGCAGTCGATCGACGCGACCACGCTTTGCGCACCGAATTCGCTCGAGGCTTCGCGTATCAACTCGATGTTGGAAACGATCTTCGAATTGATCGCGATTTTTTCGATTCCGAGCGCGAAAAGCTTGCGCATTTCCTCGATGGTGGAAACCCCTCCGCCATAACACAAAGGCATGAAACATTCCTCGGCGATATCCGCGAGCATCTCAAAGTTGGGGCCGCGTCCCTCTTTGCTTGCGTCAATATCGAGAACAATCAGTTCGTCGACTTCTTTTTCGTTGAAAATTCGAACCGCATTGAGCGGGTCGCCGACGTAGGTGGCGTCCGCGAACTTATATGTTTTTACGAGCCCCCCGTCGCGAATCATGAGCACGGGGATGATTCTTGGGCGATTCAAAGCTTCAACTCCGCGAAATTCGAGAGCATCCTCATTCCGAACTTGTGACTCTTTTCAGGGTGGAACTGCACGGCGAGAATATGGTCTTTTGCGAGACTTGCCGTGAACTCGCCTCCGTAGGTGGACTTGGCTAGCTCGTGATCCGGGTTTGCGCACTCGACTTTGTACGAATGCACGAAGTAAAAGCGGCTCCTCTCCTCGAGTCCGTCGAAGAGCGGGTGCGATCTTTGGGGACATACCTCGTTCCAACCCATGTGAGGAACGCGGATTTCCGGACCATCCGCCGGGCTGACGAATTTTTTGGAATGCGCGGGAATCAAGCCGAGTCCGGGGAGCATGCCCTCTTCGCTGCTGTCGCATAAGAGTTGCATGCCGAGACAGATCCCGAGAAGCGGAACTTTTCTTTCGGCAGCAGCGCGGATCGCATCGGCCAGGCCGGCCTCATTGAGCCGCTTCATTCCGGCATCGAACGCACCGACGCCTGGCAAAAGGAGTTTGTCCGCTTTGAAGACGAGATCGGGATCCGATGTAACCCGGTAGGTTTGGCGGATTTTCTTAAGCATGTTTGCAAGAGAGCCGACGTTGCAAACTCCATAGTCAACGATGGTGATCATTTCCCATTTCCTCGTTCCTGCGGGAAACTATCCGATTTGCCGTAATAATATGAGAGAGCTAGATATATCAGATACATCGTGGAGTAGGAAAACGAGAATAATGTAACACTCAGTTTCGCATCGCCTAAGGCTGCTCCCGCGAAGAGTGACGCGGAATTAACCACCAGCAACGCGCCCTGCCAAAACAAGTCCACGTTCTGTTTTTCCGCAACGTACAGCACGAATCCAACGGGACTGATTGCAAATCGGATCGCGACCAGCGGTGCCATGACGCTGGCGTAGTCACCAGCTTCGTTCCATTTGTCGCCCAACACAAATGAAAACAACTGTGGCCCGAAAAAGAACAGTAGGAGAGACAGCGGCAAAGAAATTGCAAAAAGGCCCAAAAATGTCTTTATCAACAATGGGCGGCAGGTTCCCGTCTCGCGGAAATCCCTAGTGGCCCTTTCCTTGAAGACGTCCGACACCGCATTGGCTACCAAAGCAATCGGCGCCAGAGTCATTCGCTGCATCATGAAGTAGAGTCCGACCACGACCGGACCAAAGTATTTACCCAAGATGAAGAACGGCAGATAACTCGCAAGCGCATTGAGAGCGTCCGCCGGCAATGAGTACAGCGGAAAGCGAATATACCGTTTGCCGAGACGTCGCAGATCGGCCAGGGAAACCGACGCGAACGATTTCACGTCGGCGCACGCGATCAGTGCCACCATCATTGCGCAAACTCCCGCCAACTGCCCCAAAATTTGCCCCCACACCAAGCCGATCGCCGAGAAACCGGCAAATCCGGCCACCAGTTGTGAAAGGGCAGTCGCTGCCGATTGGGAAATCCGTGCGAACGTGAGTTGCCGGAACTGCGCGCCTCGAATCAGCCAGGAATTGAGTCCTTGCATGATTCCCATCAAACAGGTGCCAACGGCTATCCAAAGGAAGTAGTCGCTGAGCGACTCCGCTCCGATTAGTTCTAGCGTGCGATTTCCTCCGATTGCAAGGGTCGCGGCCAAAAGCAGCGAGATAATAGTCGCATTGAGGACGACCACGCAGACGATTCCTGCGGCTTCCTTTTCTTCTCTCGGCAATAAGATCGCGTTTTCGTATCGCAGAGTCACAAGAGGGCCTACCATCCCGACAAACGCGACAAATACGCCGAGGATTCCCATCTGTTCGGGCGAGTAGATGCGGGAAAGGATCGGTGTTACCGCCAATAGCAATGCCTGGGCTGCAACCGATCCGGAGAGCAGGAGCAAAACACGCCGGACGAAGATGTTCGCGCGCATTCGGCCTAAATGTGTTCTGATTCGCGCGTATGAATTCATCAATTCTAAGCGTCGTAGGCGCCTTCATCGCAGGCTCGAACTTCGCGATGCCCCATTGCGACGACACAATTTTTACAGTCACGAGGCGGTGCGCCGACGACGGTTACGATCTTCATACCATCGCTTCCTTCAGCGCATTGACAACCGCAAGTTGGTCGCTCGCTCTGAGATCCGGCCCCATCGGCAGGCTCATCACTTCCTGCGCCACCAGATCCCCCACCGGCAGGCGCGCCGTGGAATCCGAGACGGCAGGCTGCTTGTTGAGCGGAATCGGGTAGTGCACCGCCGTGGGAATACCCGTTTCCCTCAGAACCTTCTGGACCTGATCGCGCCCCGGCACGCGCACCGTATACTGCGCCCAGGCGCTGACATTGTGCGACTCGACCACCGGCACGCCCTGCAGATCGATGCCGCCCAGAAGCGCGGCGTAGCGCGCGGCGACCTCCTGGCGCTGCGCCATCTCTTCTTCGAAGACGGCCAACTTGGGCAACAGTATGGCGGCCTGCAGGGTGTCGAGCCGGCTGTTCACGCCGACACGCACATGGTGGTAGCGGCGGTCCTGGCCGTGACGCGCGATCTGGCGGATGACCTTGGCCAGTTCGTCGTCACTCGTGAAGATGGCGCCGCCGTCGCCGTAGCAACCCAGAGGCTTGCTCGGAAAGAAGCTGGCGCAGGCTATGGTGCTGAGGTTGCAGCTCTTGCGGCCCTTGTAGCTGGCGCCGAAGCTCTGCGCGGCATCCTCAATCACAGGAATGCCATGGCGCGCCGCGATGGCGTTGATGGCGTCGAAGTCAGCGCACTGGCCGTAGAGGCTGACCGGGATGATGGCCTTGGTACGCGACGTGATAGCAGCTTCGAGCAAGGCCGGATCGAGGTTGTAGGTGCGCGCATCGATGTCCACATAGACCGGCTTGGCACGCAGCAGCGCCACCGTCTCCGCCGTGGCGATGTAGGTGAAGCCAGGGGTGATGACTTCGTCACCCGGCCCCACGCCCAGGGCCATCAGCGCGATCTGCAGTGCATCCGTGCCATTGGCTACAGTGATGCAGTACTTGGCACCCGTATAGCCCACCAGCTTTTCCTCGAGCTCGGCGACTTCGGGACCAAGAATGTACTGGCCATGGTCCAGCACGCGCTGGATGGCAGCGTCGATCTGGGGCTTGAGCCGCCGGTACTGGCTTTTGAGGTCGATGAATTCCATGAGATCCCTGGTCAGTGTTCAGCCCACGAGGCGGCAGCGGCCGTCGCGCAGTTCGTATCGCTTACCTGTCTGCTCGCAGACGGCCTCGGCGCTGCCGCTTAGCGGTAGGTTCAAGCGCTCGCCGTGCTGGCTCATCCAGCCAATCTGGCGCGCGGGCACGCCCACCATCAACGCGTAGTCCGGCACGTCGTGGTTCACCACAGCGCCGGCACCGACAAAGGCGTACTCGCCGACGGTCACACCGCAGACGATGGTGGAATTGGCCCCCAGCGTCGCGCCGCGCCGGATCAGGGTACGCCGGTACTCGTCCTTGCGGATCACGGCGCTGCGCGGGTTGTAGACATTGGTGAACACCATGCTGGGGCCGCAGAACACGTCATCTTCCAGCGTGACCGCGTCGTAGACGCTGACGTTGTTCTGGACCTTGACGTTGTTGCCGATGACCACGTCATTGCCGACGAAGACGTTTTGACCGAAGGAGCAGCGTTCTCCAATGCGCGCGCCGGAACAAATGTGTACGAAATGCCAGATGCGGCTTCCCTCGCCGATCTGCGCCCCCTCGTCAACGATGGCTGTGGGGTGAATAGTCACACTCATCAATACTCCAGGGGCAAGGAAACCGTTTTCCCGTCGCGAGAGGCCAAGTAGGCAGCAATCAGCAACTCCAGAGACTTTAAGCCCTCGCGGCCATCAGTCTCGGGCTCAGCTTCCCCGCGCATGACATCGACAACGTTCTTGTAATAAAGAGGATGACCAAAACCATAGACTGAAGTGGTTTCGTAATTCGCCTCCTGAATTTGGCGGTCGTAGTCTTTAGGCTCGTCGAATTGCCAAAGCTGGATGTCATTGACCGCAACACCACCAATGCGCACAGTGCCTTTTTCGCCAAGGATCGTAATACTGCCCTCAAGATTCTGAGGATAAGTGAGCATAGTGACGCTCATGGAACCCAGCGCCCCATTGCGCCACTTGACGTTCAGCACCCCCGTGTCTTCCACCTCAATGTCACGGGTCGTGCTCATCATGGCCTGCACCTTATCGACAGGACCAATCAGCCAGTCAAGCAGATCAACATAGTGGCTGGCTTGGTTCATAAAGGCTCCGCCGTCGAACTCCCAGGTCCCGCGCCAGCCATTGCCTTGGTCGTAGTACGACTGAGGGCGAGTCCAAAAGACGTTGAGGTGGACCATGTGGATCTTGCCGAAACGTTTTTCGGTAACCGCTCGCTTGAGCAGTTGTAGGGTCGTGTTACGACGGTTTTGTTTAACCACAAACAACCGAACTCCAGCATCATCACAGGCCTTGACCATGCGCACACCATCGTTCCAGCGGGTGGCCATGGGCTTTTCAGTGATGACATGGACATTGTGTTTAGCCGCCAGCACGGTCTGGTCAGGATGAATGCCACTGGGTGTGCAGAGAGCAACCAGATCGATCTGCTCACTTTGAAGCATTTCTGCCATATCGCGATAGGCCGGGATTTTGTATTTTTCAGCATGCTCGGCCAGCACAGACGGATTGGTATCGCAAATGGCAACAAGCTCTAGTTCGCTGCTGTGTTGTTCAATCGAGCCAAAGTGATTTCGGGAAATACGGCCACAACCCACGACCGCAATCTTGATTTTTCTACCGGTGATGGCTGGGTAGTGATGCATACAGATTTTCCTTGAATGAGCTGCGTTAGAAGCGGAAGACAGTAAAGCCCGCCTTCAATGCGTCATGGCGGTTGTAGAGCGCTTTCACGTCAGCCAAAACGGGTTTTTCAGAGCCGCACAGATTCTTAAGTTGCACAGGGGACATGGCACGGAATTCGTTATGCCCAACTGCAACGATCAAAGAGTCCACTTTATTTGATTCATCGATGGTGCCCAGGCAAATTCCATACTCATGCTTGACCTCTTCTGCGTTGGCCCAGGGGTCTGTGACGACGACATTGGCTCCCCACCCCTGCAACTCTTTGACAAGATCAGCAACCTTGCTATTGCGAATATCGGGACAGTTTTCTTTAAAGGTTATGCCCATCACACCAACTGTGCTTCGCGCAACGTCAATGCCGTTTTTCAGCATAAGTCGGATGACATTACGCGCGGCATAACGTGCCATGTTGTCATTGATACGGCGACCAGCCAATATCACTTGCGGGTGATAGCCGACCTCTTCCGCCTTGTGCGTGAGGTAATAGGGATCGACGCCAATGCAATGGCCGCCCACCATGCCTGGACGGAACGGCAGAAAATTCCACTTGCTGCCCGCAGCTTCGAGCACCTCAATAGTATCGATACCCAACCGATCGAAAATCACGGAAAGCTCGTTCACGAAAGCGATATTAAGGTCGCGTTGGCTGTTTTCAATGACCTTAGCAGCCTCTGCGACTTTCAGGCTGGAGGCCTTCCAAGTCCCAGCCTTGATAATGCTTTTATAGAGATTGTCTACGGCGTCGGCCACCTCATCAGTACTGCCACTGGTAATTTTTTTAATCGTGGTAAGCGTATTGACTTTGTCACCTGGGTTGATGCGTTCTGGGCTGTAGCCACAGTAAAAGTCTTTATTGAATTTGAGGCCCGATTCCTTCTCAAGGATTGGCACACAAACTTCCTCAGTGCAACCAGGGTACACTGTCGATTCATAGATCACGATCGCACCTGCCTTCATTACTCTGCCAACTGTCTCGCTGGCTTTAATGATCGGCGTCAGATCTGGACGATTGGCTGTATCGATAGGCGTGGGGACCGTTACGATAAAAATGCCGCACTCTTCGAGCTTGCTGCGATCGCTGCTGTACTCTAGAAAGTTCGCCGCATCCAAATCGCCTGAAGTGACTTCAAGGGTACTGTCTTTTCCGGAACGCAGCTCTTCAATGCGCGCTTCGTTGATGTCGAAACCAAGTACCGGACGCACCTTGCCGAACTCTACAGCTAGAGGTAGTCCCACATAACCTAGGCCTATTAGAGCTATTTTTTGCTTGCTAGTGTCCATTTGAGTTCTCTGCACATTCGATAATCGTAAGCTAGTCCGAAATGATTGCCGCCTATCAAAGCTCGGCCCTCAACGCCTCGATCTCGGCTTGAAGCGTTTCATACTCGGCTACTTTGCGCCTCAAAAACTCCGCCGTGAGCTTGGATTTCTCAGCCCCCCCGGCCGGCGTGAGCAAATAGGCATAACGCAACTTGTTCTTGCTCTGACTGAAGTTCTGCATTTTCACCAAGCCCTTTTCCACCAGGGCCTGGAAGCAGAAATTGATCGTGCCAAGCCCCACCCCCAGATCCTTGACCAGTGCACGCTGACTGACCTGGGGCGTCTGGTGCAGACGGCGCAGCACTTCGAACTGGATTTCCTCTTGGAAACCAGCCAATTTCTGTAGTGGGGATACGAGGCTCAAGGCGATTCAGGCACGCTACCGCCATGCCGTTTCACGATCAGCAAGCGCGGTCAGCGGGTTATAGCAGGGAGTCCGGAGCAATAAAGTGCTGCAAAAGGTTCTGCCGCACGTTCGACGGACGAACAGAATTGTGCCACACCGTCATGACTTTGAGAAAGGTTTTTTGCCAAACAGGCAATAACGAGGCAGATTTATCAACTCGTCTTGCGCAAACTGGCCGGCGCGACACGCGCGGCCACGGGCTTGCTCAGTATCTCGATCAGCACCATGACCCGACGCTCGCCGTCGGCCATTTGGTAGATGCCCTCGATGCCGGCAAACGGTGCTTCTGTGAGGCGTACGCGCTCACCAGTCTTGAACAGCCGCTCCGGCTCGATCTGCACCGATGCTTCCTGTGTTCGCAACAGTTCGATCAGGCCATCATCCACTCGCGCCGGTTCGATCCCGAAGCTGACCAGACGGCTGACGCCCTTGGTCGAACGGATTGGTGCCCAACTCTTGGCCGAATCCCCCTGACCCAAGCGGATGAACAGGTATCGCGGAAACAGCGGCTCGTCCGCGACCGTTAGCAGTCCTTGGCGGAGCTTCTCAGATGGGATGGTCGGGAGGTAGCACTGATAACCCTGCCGGTGGAGGTTTTCCAGGGCGCACTTTTCCTGTCTGGGCTTGGTATGAACGAGATACCAGTGCATCGCCACCTCCGAAGGTTATCTTTATTGTCGGCATTTTACCCTTCGGGTTTGCAGCGCGGCAATGACTTTTCCATCGGTCATTACATCTTTGGCTCCTATTCAGTGGCGGCGTTGTCGCCCGGCTGCGTGGTTTCGTTGTCATTTTCGGAATCGGTAGACGTGTTTTCTTCAGGCGGTTGGTCGTTGCTGTCCGGGTCCCCCTCGAATTCGCCATCGGCCTCCATTTGCTGCTGTACCGCTTCCTCCATGCTGACGGTGTTCACCACCAGTTCGAAATGCTCGAGGATTTCGGGCTCATGGCGGGTGATGTAGCTTTTAACGGCATCGTTGCCGAGCAGCTTGGTCAAGTAACCCTTGGCCACCACCAGGTTGAGCAGGTCTGAACCGTAGTTTTCTTCAGCATCCTTGTACTGGGTCTGGACCTGGCTCATTTCCTTTTCGAGTTTGACGATCTGCTCGATGGGCGCCAGTTGCTTGTCACGCTCGGTGGGTTTGAAGTCTGTACGCTGCTCTGGCGGCGTGGCCTTGAGCAAAGCATCGGCATGGGCCACGGTGATGGTGTTGCTCGCAACCATTAGCTCCACCGCCTCCACCTGCCTGGCGGCTTTCATGTTGCGCAGTACCCGCGTCACATCCGGGGTGAACTGCTTGTCCTGCAGCCGGGCGATGGCGTCCGGGCAAATGCCTTCGAGCAAGTTGATGCGCCGGTTGATGGAACTCAGGTTCACGCCAAAGGCCCGGGCCAGGCGTTCCTTGCTGACGCCACGATCAATGGCGCGGCGGATCATGTAATGCTCCTGGATGGTGGAAAGCCGGTTGATGCGGTGGTTGTAGGTGTAGGTCTCGTCATCCTTGGCCAGCAGGCAGGGGGCTTCGTGGACGCCGAGATCCTTCAGGGCCAGCACCCTGAGATGGCCATCGAGCAGAATGAATTCCGACTTGGCCGGGTCGTGCTGGATCACCGACAGGGGTTCGATCAGGCCGATTTCATGGATGGACGAGACGACTTGCTTGTATTTGCGGGTGCTCATCACCCCATCCGGGATGCGTTTACTGGGCATCAGCGTGTCGAGTGGGATTTGGTAGGTCTCCAGATCGAAACCGAGCAAGGTGTTGAGCGGGGCCTTGGGCAAATCGGGGCCGTCATCAGTCTCAGATTGTTGGATGCCGGGGTACATCGGTGTGATGTTGGGTTGTGCCCGTTGTGTGTTGGCGGCGGGATTCATGCGATGGCTCCATTCAGGTTGTCGATGCGCTCTGCCAGGTACTTGGGCAGGGTGTCCAGGCCTTCGGCACGCAGCAGGTTGACGAAATGTTCGTCGGCGAACAGTTTCTTCAAGCCCTGGACCACCAGCAGCAGACGCTGGTGGGCGTGCTCGGCCTTGAGGACCATCTTGCGTTGCCGCTCGACTTCGCGCTGGTAGGTGCGCACCAGGCTATAGCTGGAGGTGGGTGGTTTGATCTGGCCGGGGTTAGGGGAACCGGGTCCATGTTCCTGCCGCTTCTCCACCAGGCGCTTGGTCTCGATGATCTGACGCCGGTTGAGCTGGCCGTTCTCATAGGCCTCCTGGAGCATTCCGCCCAGGCCCTCGTCATCGTCCTTGGCGCGGGCGATTTCCAAAGCCGTGGTAAGTGGTATGGCGCCGCGTTGCACACCCTCGATCAGGCGCTCTTCGCCCTGATCGAGCAGGAAGACGATGTCCTTGACGTACTTGGGCGAGAGGCCAGTTTTGTGGATGATCGTGTCGGCGTCGTAGCCTCGTTTGCGGAGGATTTCGATGTCGGCCAGGATTTCCAGTGGCCGGTGGCCACGCCGGGCGATGTTCTCCGCCAGGCTCATGATGAAGGCGTCTTCGTCGCTGACATCGACGACCAGGGCGGGGATGTGGGTTTCGCCCAAGATGCGGAAGGCGTTGAGTCGCCCCTCTCCGCAGACCAGCAGGTATTTGGGCTGGCCATCATCGCCCGGGCGTTCGGTGACGGTGATGGGTTTCTTCAACCCAATCGATTTGATGTTCTCGACGATCTCCTCGAAGATTTTCATGTTGCGTTCGCGGGAGTTGAGGATTTCAACCCGCGCGATCGGGATCAGGGTAACGGTCTCAGGGGTTCCGGTCAGCATGGGAGCCTCCAGTGGGTTTGAGGATCAGGGAGGTGAGATTTCATGGCAGGGTTCCTTTCTGGGTGGGTGGTAATTGGTATTTCGTGAGGCGGAAGGGTCAGATCCGTCGTTGCAGGCGCTCGCGCTCGGACATGCCGTAGAAGAAGTTCAGGTCGTCAAAGCGGAAGCATTCGATCTCGGCGCTGTTTCTGGCGGTGACCTGCAATTCCTGGTTCGGTAGGTCAAGACGTGGCAGCAGGTAGTAATCCAGTTCGGAGGAATTGCCGGGATCAAGCCGTACCGCCACCGTGATGTCCGGGTGGTAGCGGCTGGGGTCAAAGCGGATGCGCCAGCGCTGCAGGCCACTGGGCAGTTGCTGGCAACGCGCCAGTACCAAGCTGATGACCAGTTCCTGATTTAGGTGCAGCAGGTCGGTTTGTGGATCGCGCCAGATATCGCCGCCCAGCTCAGCAATGGTGTGCTGGGTGCGCTCGACGATTTCCGGGTGCAGTTGGCGCAAACGGCGGTTGATCTCGAGGAATTCAAGATCACGCCCCGGGCGGAAACCGACCAATTCATAGGCCTTGCTCAAACTGCCGAAGCGCTGGATGTAAGTGGCAGCACTCGGCAGTGCGGGCGCCTCGTTGATGATCAGGCCCGAGAGCGTGCCGCGTTCCTGGTAGAGCAAGCGTAGGTGTTCGAGCAGTTCTTCATCGGAAAACCGGCGGCTGCGCTCGGTCAGGATTTCTTGCGCGGCCATGAAGGTGTCGAGGGGCACGATGCCTTCGAACGCACCTTGTTTGCGGATCCACATCTGCGGCGGGTTGTCGACGTGCTTTTTCTTGAGCTTGAAGGAGTGGCGGTTGTAGACGTTGTTGCCGATGTACTTCTCGTTGGTCAGCACCTGACGCACCGTGCTGTAGGTCCAGGGGCAATCACGATCGGTGTAGATGGAGATGTCGTTGAGGCGCTGGGCGATTTCCGAGAGCGGTAGATCGTCATCGACCAGCCAGCGGTAAATCTGGTGGACGGTGGTCACTTCCTGCTCTGGACCCGGCACCAGGATCACCCGGTCGGTTTGCAGGCTTTTGTGCTCGCCGGGTTTCAAGGTGGCTTTGATGGCGCCAGTCTGGTCGATCAGTACCCGGCGCAGGCCGAAGCCGGCCGGACCACCCTGCCGGAAGCCGAGTTCGATCAGGCGGCACTGGCCAGCAAACACCTTGGCGGAGAGTTCGCGACTGTACTCGCCAGCCATGGCGCGCTTGACGCCTTTGACTATTGTTGAAACGGGAGAGCCGTCGTTTTCAAACTGCTCCGCGACGTAGGCGACGCTGATGCCCTTGCGCTTGCAGATGTACTCGTAATAAGCCGACTCGTCCGCATCCTGAAACCGGCCCCAACGGCTGACGTCGTAGACCAGAATCAGCTTGAAATCGGTGTTGTCGGATTCGACATCGGCGATCAGTTTTTGCAGTGAGGCGCGGCCACCGATGGACAGGCCGCTTTTGCCATCGTCAGCATAGGTGCGCACGATCTCAATGCCGCGCTTGTCGGCGTACTCTCGGATCTTGTCGGCCTGATTGAGCGTCGAGTACTGCTGGTGTTCGGTGGACATGCGCACGTATTGCGCGGCGCGGAAGGTTTGGTTTTCATTCAAGGTCATGATCTCTCGGAGCTCTTTTGTTTCGGACATGTTTGCTTCGAAGGCAAAGAGCTATCAAGTCCATTTCGACCGGGTTGTGGACATAAAGCGACCAATCTCATGCCCGATCAGCCCGCCTTGCGCAGACTGGCCGCGTTGATCTTCATGGGCACCGGTTTGCTGAGCAGATCCAGCAGCACCATGGCCCGGCCTTCGGCGTCATTCATTTGGTAGATCGCTTGCAGACCGGCGAATGCGCCATCGGCAATGACCACGCTGTCGCCTGATGCAAAAAGCGATTTGGGTTGTTCGCTCTGCCAAGCCTCTCGCTCCCGCAACATGGCAATCAATGTCTCGTCGACCCTGGCCGCTTTGCTGCCGAAGCAAACCAATTCGCTCACCCCGATCGTGGAGCGTATCGGGCTCCAGCTCTGCCCTTGACCTGTGGTGTCCAACCGCACAAAGAGGTAGCGTGCAAACATGGGCTCTTGCACGATGGCCTGTTTGCGCCGGACGATTTTTTCTGCCGCGAACATCGGCAAATAGGATTCATAGCCTTGACGAGTCAGGTTGGTCAGCGCCACCGCCTCCTGACGCGGTTTGCTGCGAACCAAGAACCAATCCATGGTCCGACTGGCCGCGGACACCGGCGGCGACGGCGGCTCAGCCGCAAGCACCAACGTGGGTTTGGCGTCTGGTGTTGGTGGCTCTGGTTGGGGCGATGGTTTGGGCGGCTGCGCCGACGTTTTTTCGGTTGCTTCCTGCGCAGGTGGCAACGGCGCACGCAGAAGCTGCGCCATGGCGCGAATCAATGGCAGAGGCCGCTCTGTGGCCAGCGTCTTCTCCACCAGCAGCTGCATTTCGCTGCGCTCATAGGATTGGATGTCTTCGAGCTGGTAGCCAATTTGCAGACCAGTCTGCGAGATGGATAGGCGCTCATCGGCATCACGCAATTTGTACAGGGCCTGCACCGGCAGACCCATGCGGTCAGCGGCTTGTTGACTGCTCAGAATTCTGGGCGTTTTGGCTGGGTCTATGGTTTGCATGCCAGCATGAACGCTCTGTTTCAAACAGAAGCCAAGTCAATTCTGCGCTGAAACGACAAAAGACCCCGTCCTCATCGCGCCCATGGGACATGGGAACGAGAAGACGGGGTCTAAAGTATCAATAACAGGTTTATGGTGCGGGTGCGCTGTCAGCCGCTGACTGCCTGGCATGCCATTGCTGCAGCTCCAAAACCATCAGGGTGGTCTCTGCAGCGTCGTGGGCTAATTGCTCACAGGAGATGCCGGTTGCAAGGCCTGCGGAATCAGGTACAGCGTCGGTGGGGGCTGCCGCAACTCCTGTGGCAATGGAGGAAACGGCGGGCGGCTCTGTTGCAAAAATCGTGAAGCTTGAGCATGCTTGGCGGAGATTGGACGGACGGAACGATGACGGATTTCAAGTGGCGCCATTTCCAGGGTGATGTGATCCTGTGGGCGGTGCGCTGGTATTGTCGCTATCCGATCAGCTATCGCGACCTTGAGGAAATGCTGGCGGAACGCGGCATTTCGGTCGACCATACGACGATCTATCGCTGGGTCCAGTGCTACGCCCCGGAGATGGAGAAGCGGCTGCGCTGGTTCTGGCGGCGTGGCTTTGATCCGAGCTGGCGCCTGGATGAAACCTACGTCAAGGTGCGGGGCAAGTGGACCTACCTGTACCGGGCAGTCGACAAGCGGGGCGACACGATCGATTTCTACCTGTCGCCGACCCGCAGCGCCAAGGCAGCGAAGCGGTTCCTGGGCAAGGCCCTGCGAGGCCTGAAGCACTGGGAAAAGCCTGCCACGCTCAATACCGACAAAGCGCCGAGCTATGGTGCAGCGATCACCGAATTGAAGCGCGAAGGAAAGCTGGACCGGGAGACGGCCCACCGGCAGGTGAAGTATCTCAATAACGTGATCGAGGCCGATCACGGAAAGCTCAAGATACTGATCAAGCCGGTGCGCGGTTTCAAATCGATCCCCACGGCCTATGCCACGATCAAGGGATTCGAAGTCATGCGAGCCCTGCGCAAAGGACAGGCTCGCCCCTGGTGCCTGCAGCCCGGCATCAGGGGCGAGGTGCGCCTTGTGGAGAGAGCTTTTGGCATTGGGCCCTCGGCGCTGACGGAGGCCATGGGCATGCTCAACCACCATTTCGCAGCAGCCGCCTGATCGGCGCAGAGCGACAGCCTACCTCTGACTGCCGCCAATCTTTGCAACAGAGCCTCCGTCGCCATGCTCACCTCGCTTTGGTGCACACGAGTATTGAGCATAGTCGAGATTGGTGCAGATCACTTCTGATATTGAACTGTCAGGAGCTGGCTGCACAACAGCCATTACGCCCAATCAACTGGTGCAGTCGTCTTCTGAAAATGACAGTTGCTGGGTGGCTTCTCCTGACATCAGGATAGGGTATGCCTCAGTCTGACAGTGATGAGTCGCAGGCGTTCGGATCGGCATCGGTTTCGCTCCCGGTCTTGGCGCGCGCCTGGAAGCGCTGATAGCACTCCAGCCCGCAGAAGTGCTCGACGTATTCCGCGCCTTCCGGGGTGAAGGCGGCATCGAGCGGGATTTCCTTGCAGCACACGCAGCAACTGGTGGCAGTCGGATCATTTGCATTCATGGTGGCACCCCTCCATTGACTGACGAAGACGGCGAATGCCGCCGCCGGCATCGGCTTGGCGAACAGGAAGCCTTGTCCTGTGTCGCAGTCCGCTTGTCGCAACAAATCAAGACTCGCCGATGTTTCCACGCCTTCGGCCACTACTTCCATGCCAAGCCCATGCGCAAGCTGAATCACGGTGCGCACGATGGTCTGGTCGCGGTGGTCGTTGGCGAGTCCGGCGACAAACGATTGGTCGATCTTGAGCGTGCTGATGGGGCAGCATTTCAGGTGTTGCAGGCAGGAATAGCCGGTGCCGAAGTCGTCGGCGGCGAAGCGCACACCGATCTGTCGCAAAGCTTCCAGGGCGGGGAAGATCGCCGGATCACCGAACGCAACCGATTCGGTCAGCTCAATTTCAAGATACGCGGCGGGCAACCCGGCATCGGCCAGCACGCCCTTTACCCACTTGTCGAAATCTGGCCCCACTTGGCTCGCCGCAACATTGACGGCCAGCCGGAACGGTTGCCATGCCAGCACCCGCCAGTCGCGCATTTGACGGCAGGCTGCGCCCAGCACCCATGCGCCGATTTCCGGCATCAGGCCGGACGATTCGATCACGGGCAGGAACTGGCCCGGCGGCAACAGTCCGAGCGTCGGATGACGCCAGCGCAACAGGGCTTCCGCGCCGACAATCTGCTCACTGCGCAAATCGACAATCGGCTGGTAGTGCAGCTCAAGCTGCCCGCGCTCGACCGCCTGCGCCAGTTGCGCCACTGTCCATTCAATTGGCTGGGAAGCGCTCATGATCGACCTCTGAAGGCCCGCAGCAGCCGCGTCACAGACAGGACAAACAAGCCGGTCAGCGTGAGGGCTGCAATACCCCAGTGCTCGCCGATGAACGCGCCGGCCGTCGTGCCGGCCAGCACAATGGCGAGAATCGGCAAATGACAGGGACAGGTGAGCACCGCCAGCGCACCCCACAGGTAGCCGGTGAACGGCTTGTGTGTCTCGGTCGGCAAGCGCTCGGGGCTGTTCATGGCAGACTCTCCGCTTGCTGGGCCGGCGCGGTCGGCATCGCGGCCAACTGCACTTCCAGATCGGCCAACGCTTCGCGTCGGCGTTCGACGAACTGACTCAGCACGGCAAGCTGTGCGGCTGTTTCATCGCAGTCCGCCGCATCCAGCGCCCGGCACAACCGCGCCAATGCGTCCAGGCCGATGCCCGCCTCAAAAGCGGCCCGCACAAAGCACAGCCGCTGCAAGGCGGCGTCATCGAACAAGCCGTAGCCGCCCGTGGTGCAGGCGACTGGCCGCAGCAATCCGCGCAGCAGGTAGTCGCGCACGATATGCACGCTCACCCCGGCCTCAAGGGCCAGTCGGGACACTGTGTAGGCGTTCATCGAACACCTCCTTTTCCTTATCCGGCGCAGCAGGACAGTTGCTTCACGTCCTTGCTGAAGGTCTGCGCCGCGAGCTTCAAGCCCTCGACCATCGTTAGGTAGGGGAACAACTGGTCGGCTAGTTCCTGCACCGTCATGCGGTTGCGAATGGCGAGAACAGCCGTCTGGATCAGTTCGCCCGCTTCCGGGGCCACCACCTGTACGCCAATCAGCCGTCCGCTGCCTTCCTCGATGACCAGCTTGATGAAGCCGCGGGTATCGAAGTTGGCGAGCGCACGCGGCACGTTGTCGAGCGTCAGCGTGCGGCTGTCGGTTTCGATGCCATCGTGGTGCGCTTCCGCCTCGCTGTAGCCCACGGTCGCCACTTGCGGGTCGGTGAACACCACGGCCGGCATCGCGGTCAGATTGATGGCGGCGTCGCCGCCGGTCATGTTAATGGCCGCACGAGTGCCGGCCGCTGCCGCCACATAGACGAACTGCGGCTGGTCGGTGCAGTCGCCGGCCGCGTAGATGTTCGGGCTACTGGTGCGCATGCCCTTGTCGATGACGATGGCCCCCTGCGCATTGACGGCTACCCCCGCCGCTTCCAATGCCAGGCTGCGCGTGTTCGGTGTCCGGCCGGTGGCGACCAGCAGCTTGTCGGCGCGCACTTCGCCCTGTCCAGTGGTCAGCACGAATTCGCCGTCCACATGGGCGACTTGGCTGGCTTGCGTATGTTCCAGTACCTTGATTCCTTCGGCACGGAAGGCGGCTGTGACGGCCTCGCCGATGGCAGGGTCTTCGCGGAAGAACAGCGTGCTGCGCGCAAGGATCGTGACCTGGCTACCCAGCCGGGCGAAGGCTTGCGCCAGTTCCAGCGCCACCACCGACGAGCCGATGACGGCCAGGCGTTCGGGAATGGTGTCGCTGACCAAGGCCTCGGTCGAAGTCCAGTAGGGTGACTCTTTCAGGCCCGGAATCGGCGGCATGGCCGGACTGGCACCCGTGGCGACCAGGCAGCGGTCGAACATCACGACGCGCTCACCACCCTCGTTCAAACTAACGATAAGGCTCTGGTCGTCCTTGAAACGCGCTTCACCGTGCAGAACGGTGATGGCTGAATTGCCGTCCAGGATGCCTTCGTACTTGGCATGACGGAGTTCTTCGACACGGGCCTGCTGCTGGGCCAGCAGCCGCTCGCGCAAGATCGTCGGCGGTGTGGGTGGCATGCCGCCGTCGAATGGGCTTTCCCGGCGCAGATGGGCGATGTGGGCGGCGCGGATCATGATCTTGGACGGCACACAACCGACGTTGACGCAGGTGCCGCCGATGGTGCCGCGCTCAATCAGCGTGACCTGCGCGCCTTGCTCGACGGCCTTCAGTGCTGCCGCCATCGCGGCTCCACCGCTGCCGATCACGGCGACTTGCAACGGGCGCTCGCCGCCGCTGCCCTTGTCGGCGGCACCCATCCAGCCGCGCACCTTGTCGAACAGCCCAGTGCGGTTGTCGGTCGGCGGGGCATCGGCGAGCATCGCTTTGTAGCCCAGGCCAGCCACGGCGGCGGTCAGTGCGTCCGGCGCTGTGCCTGGATCAAGGGCGAGCTGGGCCGCGCCCTTGGCATAGGACACTATGGCAGATTGGACGCCGGGTACTTTTTCCAGCGCTTCCTTGACGTGCGCCGCGCACGAGTCGCAGGTCATGCCGGTGATTTTTAGATGGGTCATGCGACAGATCCTTTTTCGTTTGTGGTAGCAGACAAGGGCGTCAGATGTGCTGCGCTGCCGTTTTCAGTGCCTCACTTCTTGACGCTGGACGGATAGCCTGCGTCTTCGGTGGCCTTGGTCAGCTTCTGCACGCTGGTCTTGGCATCATCGAAGGTGACAACCGCTTCGCGTGTCTCGAAGGTCACGTTAACTTTGCTGACGCCTTCGACCTTGGAAATCGCCTTCTTGACGGTGATCGGACAAGCGGAGCAGGTCATGCCCGGTACGGACAGCGTGACGGTCTGGGTGGCGGCCCACACGGGGGCAACAACGGCAGCGATGGCGAGAGAGGCAAACAGTTTTTTCATGATGAACTCCTGTGATTAATAGAAAAATGGCATGACGTAGGGAAATCCGAGCGCGACCAGAACCAGCGCGGCCACGACCCAGAAAATGAGCTTGTAAGTAGCGCGCACTTGGGGAATCGCACACACATCCCCTGGTTTGCAGGCTTGCGCCGGTCGGTAGATGCGCCGCCAGGCGAAAAACAGCGCCACCAACGCCGCGCCGATGAAGATCGGGCGATAAGGTTCCAACACCGTCAAGTTGCCGATCCAAGCGCCGCTGAACCCCAGGGCGATCAGAACCAGCGGCCCCAGGCAGCAAGCCGAGGCGAGGATGGCGGCTAGCCCGCCAGTGAAGAGCGCCCCGCGCCCGTTTTGAGGTTCAGACATACGCTTGTCCTTTCAAATCTGGATTGGATAGCTTAAGCTTACTTCCGTACCAATGTACGGAGTCAAGCGATATGGAAAAAAATTTGGAGAATCTGACTATTGGCGTTTTCGCCAAGGCGGCCGGGGTCAACGTGGAAACATCCGGTTCTATCAGCGCAAGGGCTTGTTGCCGGAGCCGGACAAGCCCTATGGCAGCATCCGCCGCTATGGCGAGGCGGATGTGACGCGGGTGCGCTTCGTGAAATCAGCCCAGCGGCTCGGATTCAGCCTCGACGAGATCGCAGAGCTGCTGAGGCTGGATGACGGCACCCACTGCGAGGAAGCCAGCAGCCTGGCCGAGCACAAGCTTCAGGACGTGCGCGAAAAAATGACCGACCTGGCGCGCATGGAAACCGTGCTATCCGAACTTGTGTTCGCCTGCCATGCGCGGCAAGGGAACGTTTCTTGCCCGCTGATTGCTTCGCTGCAAGGGGAGAAAGAGCCGCGTGGTGCCGACGCGGTGTAGCCGAGGGTAGTTACGCCTTAGCGTGCTTTATTTTCCGTTTTCTGAGACGACCCCATGTTCAAGAACATTCTGGTGGTGGTTGATGACAAGCCCGCTTCCTTGCTGGCAATAAGCCAGGGAGTGGAGATCGCAAGGGTCAACGACGGGCAGATTCTGTTTTTCCACTGGCTTCCTGATTTCAACGGAATGCCTATAGGCATGAACGAAGCGACGATATCGAATTCTCTTGAGTACGAACGGGAGGTCCGCACCGAGGCCCACACAGTTCTACAAAAAGCCTCGTCCATGGCTAAAGCGGCTGGCGTGCGGAGTTCTCGCGTCTTGGGCACTGGCCGCGCCACCAACGAAGCGCAGTGCGTAGCTGATGTCGCTGACAGGCGGCACTGTGAGCTGATCGTCGTTGCAACAGAGAGACGCAATGCACTGATTCGACTTATAGGTGGCAGCATTGTTCCGGGTTTGATATCGAAGGCAAAGATGCCTGTGATGGTCTGCCAGTACGAGCACAAAAGCGGAAAACGTTCAAATCGGCTAGCCACCCGAATGCTTTGAGCGACCAATTGCCATCGTTGCCTAGGCGATCTCGGGATGCGCCTTGTTTTTAGCTGATCTGATGTCCGCTGTCGGACCGTTATTACAGAAGCGCCAATGACCGTTTTGGGTCGAGAACAGACTGCAGAGGGCAAAGTTCCCAGTGTTTCAGGTCCAAGGTGCCGTACCTAGGGACAAAGTGGAAATAGTTTGCGTAGACGATTGGCAGAGTGCTTTTCGTTACGAACAAGCAGCCGGAAACCCGCGTCACTGCTGGCTCGGGCGCGGAGGCGTCCTTCGCAGAAACAGAGAATGGGCGGGAACAGAGAACGGAAAACGGCCCGAATCGGTGTCACCCGTGGCAGCGGCGTCCGTCGCACCCTTGCCAGAAACCGCGCCATCACTGGGGCGCAGCAAGAAAAGAAAAGGGGAACAGAGTTAGTCTGTTCCCCGGATATGGTGGACCGAAGGAGGATCGAACTCCCGACCTCTGCATTGCGAACGCAGCGCTCTCCCAGCTGAGCTATCGGCCCGTCAAGCTGCAATCTTGCCTCAAGACCCGGCTTTTGTGTATTGCCCTGATGGCTCCATGGCTGGTGAGTGGCGCCAGGTCAGTCTGGAATTTCGGGCTCCACCAGCTGGGCCAGCAGCTGGAGCGAGTCTTGCCAGCCCAGGTAGCACCCGTCCGTGGGAATCATGGCGGGAATGCCCTGCTGCACCGCTGTCAGTTCCGTGCCTACCGACACCGCCCTCAATATGATCGTGGTGCGCATTTCGCCCGGCAGGTCGGGGTCGTCAAAACGGTCGGTGTTGACGATGCGCTCGTTGGGCGCCAGTTCCAGGTATTCGCCGCCAAAGGCGTGCACACGTCCCGTGGTCAGGTTGGTGAACTGCATGCGGTAGGTGCCGCCCACGCGGGCGTCCATGTGCAGCACGCGGCCGGTAAAGCCGTGCGGGGGCAGCCACTTGGCCATGGCGTCCGGGTCCAGGAAGGCGCGGTACACGCGCTCAGGCGGTGCGCGCAGCACGCGGTGCAGGGTCACGGTGCCAGTGGTCATGGCGGGCTCCTTTCCAAAGAATGAAGCGCGATCATGCGCCCGCCCCGCGCCCGGTGTCCAGCGGCGTTTCAGTTCTTTACCAGTTGTACGCCGTAGGTGGTGGCACCCTGTGCCCAGGCCAGCAGCCGGTCGATGTTGGGGTGCTTGCCCGGGTGGGCGCGGGCATCGGCCAGGTGCTCGGCGTACCACTCCAGGCCCTCGGCTGCGGCAGCGGGGGTGATGGTTCCACCATGTTTGGCAGCCAGTGCGTGGTACACGGCCAGCGAACCGGCCTGGCCGGGTTTGTTTTCAATGGTGGCCAGCACCTGGCCGCTGGCGTCCAGCAGTTGCAGCGCAGCCAGGTGGCTGACGGAGGGGAGTTGTTTGAGTCGGTCTGCAAAGTTCATGGGCGCGATCATGACACGGGCTTTGCCGCTTCGGACACCCACTGCGCCCAATGGTCAATACACGCCTTCAACTTGGGCAAACGGTGGCGTTCCGGCAGCATCACCGCGTAAATGGGTATGCGGCTGTTGTCGAACCAATCTTCCAGCAAGGGCACCAGTTCGCCGTTTTGCAGGTGGCGGCGGGTGAGCAGGTCGTTCAACCGGGCAATGCCCACGCCCTGCAGTGCCAAGGCCAGTGTGAGTGCGGAGTTGTCGCTGCGGGTGTGGCCCTTGGCCAGGTACACGCTGCCTTCAGCCTGCCCCAGTTTGGCCGCCACGCCAGCCGCCCAGGGCCAGCGGTTGAGGGCAGGGCTGGCGCTGCTGCTGATCAGGCGGTGCTGGGTCAACTCGTCAGGGTGCTTGGGGGTGCCAAAGCGTTGCAGGTAGGCGGGGGCCGCACACAAGCGCCGGCCGTGTTCGGCAATTCGCCGCGCGATCAGGTTGTCGCCCACGGGCCAGCCGGTGCGTATGGCTATGTCTATGCCGTCGCGGGCCATGTCGTGCATGCGGTCGTCGGCCAGTATGTCCACGTGCAGCTCGGGGTAGGCCTCGTACAGGGAGGGCAGGCTGGGCGCAATCATCGTTTCGGCCAGCACCGGGCTCACTGTCAGCCGCACCCAGCCGCTGGGCCCGCCGCGCTTGATGCGCATGGCTGCGGCCAGCTCGTCGCGCGTGTCCACCAGCCTGCGGGCGTGCGCTGCGAAGGTGTCGCCTTCGTCCGTCAGGCTCAGGCCGTGCGTGGTGCGGTGCATCAGCCGCACGCCGCAGCGCGCCTCCAGCCGCGCAATGGCTCGCGACACCTGGCTCACCGGCACGTTGCGTTCCCGCGCCGCTGCCGACAGCGACCCCAGTTCCGACACCCGCAGAAAAAGTGCCGCATCTTCCAGGTCCAGGTTCACATCAACCCCTTTGTTTTGCAAATATTGCAATACAGATTGTCGTTCAAAGCGGTTTCGGTGTGTTGGTGTTGCTTCTAGAGTTCAAGCACCAAACACACCCCAGGAGCAGACCATGCGCACATTCCCCGCCACAACAGCCCCCGACCCGCACGACTACGCTGCCGCCCGGCGCCGGGCCGAATGGGAACGCAGCGAAGCTATTGACGACTTTTGGCGCGGCGCCGATGCCGCATGGGCGCGGGTGCAGTTGACGGCTGCCCAGCGCGCGGCGCGCAGCCGCCAACGCCTGCTGGCGCGTTTGGCACGGCGGGTGGCGGTTGTGCCAGCCCCTTGTGAAGCGAATGCAGTCTAAATACGCTTCAACTATGAGGCGTATTTGGCCATAATACGCCTCATGTACCTTTGGCAGTCACCCCTTTGGCCAGATCTGATCCACGACGCCGCTGCGATAGCGCCGGACGTGGCCCGTGCGCGCATGGCGCAGGGCCAGTTGCTTGGGGTGGCGGGTGGCCTGCAGTTGCTCGACTTGGGCGAACTGCAACTGTCTGGCTGGGTGCAAGAGGCCATGGCCACGGCCCAAATCGAAGGCGAAACCCTGCCCCTGCATTCTGTGCGTGCCTCGGCCGCCCGGCGTTTGGGCCTGCCGGACGCTGCACCCACGCAGCGCGACCCGCGTACCGAAGCCACGCTCGACATCCTCCAGGCTGCGGCCACGCAGTGGCAACAACCGCTGACTACCGAGCAAGTCCTGGCCTGGCATGCGGCGCTGTTTCCTACCGGCCACAGCGGCTTTACCCGTATTGCTGCGGGGCAGTACCGCACCCACGCCGAACCCATGCAGATCGTCACGCCCCGCTTGGGCAAGCCCGATGTGGTGCATTACGAGGCGCCTCCGTCCAGCGAAGTGCCTGCTCACATGCAAGCCCTGTTGCAGTGGTTCAACGCCAGCAGCGGGCAGATGGATGGGCTGGTGCGCGCTGCCTTGCTCCACCTGCGCTTCGAGGCCATTCACCCGTTTGAAGATGGCAACGGGCGCGTGGGCCGCGCATTGGCTGAACTGGCGCTGGCGCAAGACATGCAAACCCCGCAGCGTCTGTTCAGCCTCAGTGCCCAGCTCTGGGCCGACCGCAAAGGCTATTACGAACAGTTGCAAGCCGCTACCGGGCAAGCCCATGTGGACGTCACCCCCTGGGTTCGCTGGTTTGTGGGGTGCGTCGAACGCGCCTGTCTGGCGGCGCTGGCGCAAATACAAACCGCGATCGACAAATCCCGCCTGTGGGGGCGCATCAACAGCAGCCATCCCGAACTCAGCGCATCCCAGCGCAAGGCCCTCAACAAAATCATCGACAGCGGCCCACAAGGCTTCAGCCGAGGCATCAGCACTGAAAAGTACGTGAACCTCACTGGCGTCTCACGCGCCACGGCTTGGCGCGAACTCACCCAGTTGGCCGAATGGGGGCTGCTGGTCAAAACGGGGCAGGGGCGCGCCACCCGGTACGTGTGGGAGTGGTAGCCGCCTCAAGCCGCCGCAGGCAGCACCCGCCGCAAGGCACGTATCTTTTGCCAGAGCAGCGCCTTGGGCATATCCATGTCCATGGCCTGCATGCAACGCTCCAGCCAGCCTGGGCGGTTCTGCATCCTGTCAATGGCTTTGGCCAGGTCGCGCTCCACGGCAGAACCATAGGCTGCTTCCGCCTTGGTCAGCGCCGCGCGCAAGGCAGGCAGGCGCAGGTTCATCATCGCCAGGTCGATCACGTCACGGCTGAACACACCATCGTCTGCCTGCCGGTCGGAGTTGGCCAGCAGCTTCGATGCTGCCAGGTCGAGCGGTGTAAGGGTGTTCACCCCGCACAACACATCCTGTGGCCCGGGTGCTTCCAACTCTATGCGGGCTTCCCGCACGATCTCAAACTTGATTGCCTGGCCGTCCATCTGCACCTGGGTGCGTATGCCGTACTGGTCGGCGCGTACTTCACGCAGGGCCACCAGCGGCATCGCGCCCTGGCGGGCAATGGCGTTGATGCCATTGGTGCCCGTGAGCCGCTGGCGCAGTTCCCGGTAGCCCGCCGCGTCAGAGACCAGAAAGTCCATGTCGACCGACTCTCGGTATTCGCCATAGCGCAGCGCAATGCACGTACCCCCGCCAAACAGGCAGCCGTGTTCGCGCAGCAAGGGGCCGTCCAGCGACGCCAGCACGTGCGCAATGCGTTGATGGTGAGGGCGCTCAAACATGGTGCTTGGTAAATGCCGTGCGCAGTGCCGCCAGCAGTGCCTGTTCGTGGGCGGGCATGGCATCTACCTCCAGGTGGCGCGCGTTGCGTTCGTAAATGTCCAGCGCCTCGGCGGGTGTGAGCGTGTCCGTGCCGTGCACCTGCCATGCCAGTGCCTTCAACTGGGGGTAGTCGTTCAGGCGGATGTGCAGCGGAATCCATTCCCCGGCAGGCGGGTTGTGTGCTGCCGCGTCGGCTGCTTTGGCCGGAAGCGCGGTCAGCTTCAAACCCAGGGCGGCCAGCACGTTGGTCCAAGCCCCCACCGCCACCGACGCCTCGCCCTTTTCAATGCGGTGCAGCGTGACCCGCGAGACACCAGCCGCCTCGGCGGTGGCGGTGCTGCTCACGCGCAAGGCCTTGCGCTCCGCCCGAATGAGTGCTCCCAGGGCTTGCAGCTGCTGGGCGGCTAGTTCGGTGGTTGGCGGTGTGGTGGCAGGCATTTGTTTCTCATACTATTCAAAATTGGTAATTTGTCAACTATGAGAAACAAAATATTGGAGGGGTAACCAGCTTTCAGCGTTCATACCCGTAATGGGTTTGATGGTACCCATTCCGGGTTGTATTGAGCCCCACCCCCAAAATGATGCAAAATCTGCTAAACCAACAATACCAAGCAGAGGGATGGCCACACTGATACCCGCACTGGGCAGTTGCGTGTCGCGCATGACGGGCGGCGAGCGCCGCGTGGCCGAGCGGCTGGAGCAAAAGCTCGACGACGACTACCTGCTCTGGTACGACGTGCCCATTGGCCCGCGCAGCGCCCACCCGGACTTTGTGATCATCCACCCCCGGCGCGGCATTCTGGTGCTGGAGGTGAAGGACTTTCGCCTGAGCACACTCATCCAGGCTGACCGGCAAACCTGGGTCATCCACGGCGACGCTGGCCCCAAAACCATACCCAACCCGCTGGAACAGGCCCGGCAATACGCCCACCAGGTGGTGCACGCGCTGGAGCGCGACCCGCAACTGGTGCAACCCGGCGGCCCCCATCAGGGCAAGCTGGCCTTTCCGTGGAGCTACGGCGTGGTGCTGCCCAACATCACCCGTGCCCAGTTCGACAAGGCCGAACTGCACCACGCCATCGAGCCGCAGCGCGTCATCTGCCAAGACGAAATGCTGGAGCAGGTGGACCCCGAAGACCTGCAGACCCACCTGTGGAACATGTTCCCCTACGCCATGCGCGGCGTCATGTCGCTGCCGCAGCTGGACCGCGTGCGCTGGATCATGTTCCCCCAGGTGCGCGTGCCCACGCAAGACAGCCTGTTCAACGACGCCGACCAAAATTTCGATGAAAGCGCCGAACTGCCCAGCATCATGCGGGTGATGGACATCCAGCAAGAGCAACTGGCCCGCAGTTTGGGCGAGGGGCACCGCGTCATCCACGGTGTGGCGGGTTCGGGCAAGACCATGCTGCTGGGCTACCGCGCCGAACACCTAGCCAAGGCACAAACGGCAGCGAGCAAACCCATCCTCATCCTCTGCTACAACGAACCGCTGGCCAAGCAACTGGCCCGCGCCATGGCCGCCAAGGGCATTGCCGACCGCGTGCACGCAGTGCACTTCCACAAATGGTGCTACGCCCAGTTGAAGGCCTACGGGCAAGAAATGCCCGCCAACAACCAGCCCGTTGCCGACAAGATGGCCGACATGGTGCAAAGGGTGATACGCGGTGTGGAGCGGCGCCAGATACCCAGCGGCCAATACCAGGCCGTGCTGATAGACGAAGGGCACGACTTTGCGCCCGAATGGCTGAAGCTGGTGGTGCAAATGGTGGACCCCGCCACCAACAGCCTGCTGGTGCTGTACGACGACGCGCAAAGCATCTACGAACGCAGCCGCACCCGGCAGTTCAGCTTCAAGAGCGTAGGCATACAGGCGCAGGGGCGCACCACCATCCTCAAAATCAACTACCGCAACACCCGGCAGATACTGCAAACCGCCAGCCTGGTGGCGGCTGATTTGCTGACCGCCGAAGACAAAGACGACGACGGCGTGCCCCTGCTCAAACCCGTGAGCTGCGGGCGCGATGGGGAAGATCCGCTCATCATCCGCCTGCCCACCTTGCGCGAAGAAGCTGCGGAGGTGGCCCAACTGCTGAGCGCCGCCCACCAGGAAGGGCACGCCTGGGGCGACATGGCCATCATCTGCCGCCACTGGAGCGAGATGGACATTTGCGCAGCCGCGCTACGCCAGCGCCGGTTGCCGCACCAAGTGCGCAAAGGCACAGGGCAGTTTGACCCCGCCGCCGACTCCATCAAGGTGATGACCATGCACGTTAGGGAAGGTCTGCATAACCCCCGCCGGTGACCAGAGGATGTGAGACAGTATCGGCATGAAACAGATGAG